>CAJXSA010000514.1 GCA_913060595.1 uncultured Ignavibacteria bacterium | reverse complement strand
CCTTCTTCATGGACTGCTGCTTCTTCAGGTCGGCGGCCATGCCGGCGAGGTCTGTCACACTCTTCGAGGTGGTCTCCAGCGCCTTGATCGCGTTGGCCTGCGTGCCCGCGAGTCCGGTTATGTCCTTGAAGATGTCGCTCTTGCCGAGCAGGTTGAACGCGGCGACGAGTCCGGTCGGATCGGGCGCCGCGGGTGCGTTCTGCATGCTGATGATCGGCGACGGCATGTCCTTCACCTGCAGGTCACCCACGTCGGCACGCCGGCTCTCGGTGGAGACGGGCTGGATGGACGCCGGCTGCGTGCCGCAGGGCACTTCCGTGAATCGCCAGTGCAGCGTCTCGTCGATCTCCTCGCAGCTGTTGCACTTGCCCATGACGGACTCCGCGTACACACCCCGCGTCGGGACGCTGATGCGGAAGGGATCGGGCGGCGTTGTGGGCCGGTAGTAGGTGATGAGATCCTCCACCTTCCGGAATACCGGGTCGAGCCGCTCGCCCGGCACGACTTTCAGTACGAGGTTGTTGCCGACAACCCCCATGATCTTGTTCTCCACAACACTCGCGACACTCTTGCCGCCGGAGTTCGGTGCGATGTAGCCGTCGAGCAAACCGAAGAGCCGGCTGGCGTCCATGCTCAACCAGATGGCCTTGTGCGCCGTCTCCAGGTGCTCGTTGAGGAAACTGACCAGCGCCGCCGCCGCTTCGCGATCCTCCTTGCGCGGATCGCGCAGTTCCTGCGCATTCATCGGCGTGTACATCAGTGCCGCGTCGGTCTTGACCTCGACGTGCACGGTCGGAAAGTCGAAATGCACCTCCACGGTATTGATGATGTCGTTGTTGAGATGGGGATTGCGTATGATGGCCTCGTTGAGATGCTTCGTCCGGTAGTACAGGTACACCGAGCGCAGGATGATCTTCGAGGAAGCCTTTACTGCCGTGTCGGCACGAAAACGCAGGTGCTTGATCTGCCGCCGGGTGACGGTCGGCACCGCATTGCTGGCGATGTTCACCTGCAGCGGCACACCCTTCCGGTAATTCGACAGCAGCGTCACATCGAGATCCAGCTCCACTTCGTTGCCGTCTTCGTCGATGCCATACACGTTGAGCTTCTCGATGAAGCGGCGCACGATGTCTGGCGCATACTCACGCTCGAACATTGCGTCCTTCTCCGCCTCGGTCAGAGGCACCTCGCGCTCGATGCTGAAGCGCATGAAATGCGGGAACCATGGGAACGCGGCGCCCAGGTCGATGGTCTCGGTCTTCGTCGCCTCGTCGATCGTGCTGATGTATGGCCGTTTCAGCTCGAAGGAGATGGAGAAATTCCCACGGAATTCCTCGATGGTCTCGTCAGCATAGGTGCCCGTTGGGAGATCCGAATCCGCGTAGTTCGTACTGATGCGCTCGATGGCGTCGAATCCGCGGCGGAGCTGCGCGCCGTACACGTAGCGTCGCAGCGTGTTCTTCCAGCGCAGGATTTTCTCGTGGTCGAAAAGGCTCATCGGCAGCGGCACGAAGAGGCACTCCTGCGCGTCCACCAGCTTCTGCTCGATGGCATAGTGCCGAAGTACTTCGAAGTATTCGATTGTAATGGCGTGGCAGTGGTTGTTGTTCTTGACAACCTCGGTCTGGACGGTCATGGTTTCGTTCTGACCGACGGTCTGGATCACCGTACTGCGCTGCGTGCGAAGCGCCGAGGCGGACTGTGCGATGGTGTCCTGCAGGCGGTTCAGCGTGCTGCCCGAAAGGTTGCGCGCGGCGCTCTGGTTCGCCGTCGAACTGGACGATGCGCCGGAATGGGACACACCGCCGAAGAGACCGCCGATGGCGCCAAAGATGCCGCCACCGATGCCGGCGCTGGTGCCGCTGGTGCGGTTGGTCGAACTGGCGCTGATGCTCTCGCGAAACGATGAATTGATGATTTCGCTGATGTCACGGTCGCGTGATACCTCTGCTGCCATGGACTCCGCGACGGTCTGCGCCTCGACCCGTGCTGCGCGCTCCTCG
>CAJXSA010000513.1 GCA_913060595.1 uncultured Ignavibacteria bacterium | reverse complement strand
CCGCCATACTCTCGCTGGCGCTCAATCCCGCCGAAGGCGACGAGGAAGTGGCGCAGGGCTTCGCAGTGGAAGCCGCGGACCGCGCCGCGCTGCTCTCGGCCAATCTCTCGCGCTACGATGTGGTGGTGCTGCTCGGCGCGCGCGGACTCAGCGACGCCTTCCGCCAGCGCCTGCTCGCGTGGCTGCGCGACGGCGGCAGCGTCATGCTCTTCCCCGACGCCGACGGCAACGTCGACGCCTGGGCGAACGATCTGCTCCCGCAGCTGGGACTCCCCGCACCCGCCGGCACGACGGGCTCGCTCACCGAGGGCGACGCTTTCATCACGTTCGGCGCGACGGACTTCGACCACCCGCTGTTCGCGAATATGTTCGTCGGCGAAGATGACGAGTCTGCACCGCAGGTCGACTCCCCGCAGCTGTATTTCACCGTGCGCCTGCGCGGTGACGAACGCGCACGTCAGGTGATTACCACCCGCGGCGGTGACGCCTTCCTGCTCGACGCTCCCGTGGGCGAGGGGCGCGCGCTGGTTTTCGGCGTCAGTCCCGATCTGCGCTGGTCGGATTTCGCCTTCAAGGGACTGTTCGTGCCCCTGATGAACCGCGCGATGTACTATCTCGCCGCGCGCGACGACAACACGCTCAATCTCACCGCGGGCGCTTCGGCGGAAATCACCGTGCCCAGCACCGTGCCGGGCGACGACCTCTTCGAACTGCGTGGACCGGAAGGCGCGGTGCAACGCATCGTGCCGAAGTCCCTTCCCTCCGGACTGGTGTTCCCCGTACCCGCGCCTGACGCGCCGGGTGTCTACCGCCTCGCCAGCGGCGAGACCGTGCTGCGCTCGGTCGCCGTGAACACCGATCCCGCAGAATCCGATCTCACACGCGCGGACAGCGAAGAGATGACAGCCTTTTTCCGCCGCCTCGGCATCACGGGCGCGACCGAGCTGGGCGTGCACACCGACGTGCAGCAGGCGGTGGCGGAAGTGCGCTTCGGCGTGGAACTGTGGAAATACATGCTGGCCCTGGCCCTGCTCTGCGCCCTGCTGGAGATGATCATTGCACGCGACGTGCGGCGGCAGGAAGTATCGATGGAGTAGTAATGTTGTATCTTGGGGGCACGAAGACACCAAGACACGGAGGCACGAAGGGAATTTGAACAACGAAGGATCGAAGGAAGCGAAGGTTATTTGAATACGACAGACGAGACTGAAGAGCATATCCCGTACCACGAGGAACCCGTGGAGGCGGATGAGGCGGAGGAGCAGCGGGCGTATGTAAAGCCGTCGGAGCGCATGTTCGACACCGCGCGATCGGTCGAGCGGGTGATACTCGTGGGCGTGTCGCGTCCCCCGTCGCAGATGCGTTTCGAGACCGACGAGCATCTCGAGGAGCTGGAGCTGCTGACCGAGACCGCCGGGGCGGAAGTGGTGGAGAAGGTGTTCCAGAACCGGGCGTCCATCAGCGTCACCACCTTCGTCGGCAAGGGCAAGGCCGAGTTCCTGGCCGAGCGCTGCGAGGATCTCGACGTGCAGACCGTCATATTCGACGACGACCTCTCGCCGGTGCAGCAGCGCAACCTCGAGCGCAAGCTCAACCGCAAAGTCATCGACCGCACCTCGCTCATTCTCGACATTTTCGCCATGCACGCGCGCACGAATGCGGCGAAAACGCAGGTGGAGCTCGCGCAGCTCGAATACATGCTGCCGCGGCTCACGCGCATGTGGACGCACCTTTCCAAGCAGTACGGCGGCATCGGCACCAAAGGTCCGGGAGAAACGCAGATAGAAACCGACCGGCGCATCGTGCGCGACCGCATCGCGCATCTCAAGGACAAGCTGGCGCGCGTCGACCGGCAGCGGGCCACGCAGCGCAAGAACCGCAGGGACATCACGCGCGTCTCCCTGGTCGGCTACACCAACGTCGGGAAATCCACCCTGCTGAACATGCTCACCGGCGCTGACGTGCTGGTCGAGGACATGCTCTTCGCGACGCTGGATTCCACTGTGCGCGCGGT
>CAJXSA010000512.1 GCA_913060595.1 uncultured Ignavibacteria bacterium | reverse complement strand
TGAAACTCACGAGGAGCGGCGGTTTGTCGGATTTTCCGAGAATTGCCGAGGCAAGCTCGGTGTGCAGCACACCACCCCGTCCGAAGGAGATGTTCTGGTCAATGACGGCAACACCCTTCTTGCCGACCAGCGCCTGGCGGATTTTCTCCTCGGGAAACGGACGAAAGAGGCGCGGGAGCACAAGCCCGATGGACCAGCCTGCTTCGCGCAACTGGTCAACGGCCTGGCGTGCCTTTGTGGCGAAGGCGCCCATCATGACGAAGACATACTCGGCATCATTGGTTCGGTAGCACTCCATCGCCGGATTGGCACGGCCGGTTGCTTTTTCGAACTCGGAGGCGACCTCGTCGTAGACCTCAAGTGCCTGCAGCGAGGCGAGATGGGTTTCGTAGCGAAAATAGGAGTAGGGACCGCCGCCGAGTACGGCCACGGCATGGCTGACTGGCATACTGGCGCGGAACTGCATGTTCTCGGGATCGTATGGCGGCAGGAATGCTTCCATGGTCTTTCGGTCTGGAATCTCTACAGGTTCGCGTGTAAAGGAGAGATAGAAGCCGTCCTGATTGACGATGACCGGCAGCCGGACGCGCAGGTCCTCACCGAGTCGGTAGGCGATCAGCATACTGTCAAGCACCTCCTGGCAGGTGGAGCAGTGGAGTTGCAGGAAGCCGCAGTCGCGGGCGGCCAGGACATCATTATGATCCGGTTCCAGAGTGATTGGGGCCGACAGCCCACGCGAGACATTGATCAGCACGAAGGGCGCACGCCATCCCGCGACCGTGTAAAGCATCTCCATGCTGTACAAGAGTCCCTGGCTTGAGGTCGCGCTGAAAACACGCACGCCCGTGGCCGCCGCTGCACCTGCCGCCGTGATCATCGAATGTTCGGATTCCAGCGTCACGAGCCGTGCCGGCATTTGATCACTGCCGATCCAGTGCTCCAGCGTTTCGATGATCTCGGTCTGGGGCGTGCTCGGGAAGGCCGGGATGTAATCGACGCCCGCGAGCCGCGCGCCCCAGGCCGCCGCGCCATTACCCGTCAAGAGTTTTCTGCTCATGATGCCTCCTCCGCTGCTGCGATCTTATGTTCCGGGATCGTTTTGATGGCGTGCGACGGACAGACGCTGACACAGGTCAGGCATCCCTTGCAGTGGTCGTAGTCGATCTCGGGTGCCCCTTCTTCGTTGACCGAAATCGCGCCGTCGGGGCAGGAGGCGCTGCAGATCCACCAGCACTTCTTGCAGTGGTTGTAGTCAATGACCGGCCGCATGGTGCGCCACAACCCGGTGCGAACCATGATGCTGGTCAGGCCTGTGTGAATCGACGGCGAGGAGATTCGCGCCACCTCGAACGGCACCTCGATCCATGCGGGGGGTGTGTATTCTTTCGCGGAGGGTAAGGTTCCTTCTTGCACCAGCCCTTTGTGATCGGCCATACGGTCGTAGCCTTCAAATGACATTTCGATGTTGCGGTGAATGACTTTCTGCGTTTTGCCTTCAAGCTCGTCGCGGATCGCCCGCTCGAGTTTCTCCTTAGAGATGACGCCTGTGAGGCAGGCAGCCGCGCCTGCGCACTCGGCCCCGACATAGCGCAGCTCGAGCCGATCCTCGACCGCTTCGGGTGCGGGCAATGTAAAGACGGTGCTGCTGATATTGAGCCGGTGGCGCCATTCATCGGCGGTTTGGGGGGTGCTGATCAGCAACACTGTTCTATCGGTCAGTCCGGCCATGACGCCGGCAGCGGGTACCGGGACCAGCGAGTCATCGGCAACAATGACGAGATCGGGATGCAGAATGATGCCGCGCTCGAAAATGGGCCCCCTGTCGGCACGAACATAGGCAAAGATTGGCGCCCCGCGTCGCTCTGCGCCATAACGTGGAGCGTCCTGGACCGCGAAGCCCTCCAGGAAGAAGGCTGCACCCAGCAGGCGGCTGGCGGTTTTCATGCCCTGGCCGCCGCGGCCGTGAAAGCGTATGCGATACATATTCTGTCTTCCTTATTTGATTGCAATATAGTG
>CAJXSA010000511.1 GCA_913060595.1 uncultured Ignavibacteria bacterium | reverse complement strand
ACGCGCAATCCGCAGCGGGCTGTATTCCCTGCAGCTCTCAGATGGAGTGTCCGTGCTCCGGCAGCGCGTCGTGATCGCGCATTGACAGCGGGCGCCGCTACGCCGGGGAAGATGCACGGCGGATGAAATCCGTCATCGCACGCAGCACGCGCGGACGCGCCTGCAGATGCGGCACGTGACCACAGTTTTCCAGCCATAGGATTTCCGAAGAACCGGCGACATGCTGATCGATGAGATCGACCTGTCGCCGGCTTCCGTATTGATCCTCCTCTCCCTGCACGATGAGCACCGGGCGCCGCACACGCGCAAGTGCATCGAGCATGTCCCACTCCGCGAGAGCAGGATCGAGCCACGTATCCGCCCAGGCGGTGAACACGGCGTCTGTCTTCTCCCCGTGGTAACGCATGAGTTTCTCACGCAGATCCGTACGCGCATACATTTCCCGCGCCTCACGGATTCCCTGCACGGTCACATCTTCGATGACGACATGCGCGGCCTCGGAGATGATTCCCACGCATTGCTCCGGAAACAATGACGCGTGCATCAGGGCGATGGTCGCGCCGTCACTGTGACCGACGAGCAGGGGACGCCGCACGCGCATCGCATCGAGCAGGCCCGCGAGGTACACCGAGGATTCCTCACGGTAGAAATCCAGGCTGCGCGCCTCCGTCACCGGTGTGGACTTTCCGTGTCCCTTCCTGTCATACACGATACCGTCACAGCCCGATGCACGGCACAGTTCATACGGAAAACTCTTCCACTGTCCCACGCTGCCGAGCGCTTCGTGCATGAACACCAGCGTCGGACGCGCTTCCGCGGCGTCGTCGCTGATATGCGCGTACAGTTTCACATACAGTCCCGCATCGTGCACGGTGACGTGCATGGATTTTTCCATAATGCGGGGTGCGTTCGAGTCCGTCATGTCCCTCTCTGCCTGTGTTCTGTTTCCTTCACGGCTGCGCTTCCCTTCCCATGTCGCCCCACTCTTCCCGCGCGGGACCGTAGACACCCGGGACGCGCAACCCGGCCTGCCGCATGAGCACGGTCATCTGCGCGCGGTGATGCACTTCGTGTCGTATCAGGATATGCAGCGTCTGCACATTCTTCCATTGCTGCCCGTACAGGGTGTGTTCTTCCTGCAGGCTGGCATCGTTCCATTCCCGCCGCAGCTGTGCCTCGAGTGACGCGATCATCTTCTCATACGCCGTCAGCAGTTCCGCCGCGGTACCGGGCTCCGCATCGTCGGGTCGGGGGCCCTCCGTGCGCATGCCGATATGCAGCATCATTTCACTGATACTGGTGACGATGTGCCACGCCAGCATGCCGAGACGGCGTCCCTCGCTGCTGACACGCTGTCCGAGCGATTCGTCGGTCAGCGCCGCGAACACGCGCGCCGTTTTATCCCGTTCCGGCTGCCAGTCCGTGAAAAACTCTTCGAGCGTATGATACATGGCGTCTCCTCGCTGTGTCGTTGCGCGCACGGTGAATCGAAATCTCGTCATTCCCGCATACGAATTCAAACGGCGGCGGGAAAAAGAAAAACCGGCAGCCGCACGAGGCGACCACCGGTCTTGTGGTTCATGCGCGAACGGGCATCAGTTCTGCAGGTCGTTCACCTGGCCGACGAAAAGAACCGCCCCGGTATTGCGCTCATGGATGACAAAAATGAACGGACGGTCGACGCGCATGGTCGGAGGAACAGACGTCGTTCCGACCTCCACGGAGGTCACGGCGGCGGCTTCTGTCCCTTCCTCGTTCACTTCGACGAAGGTCTTGTGCTTGACGTCGCTGATATGCAGTTCCCGGGCCGGGTTGATTCCCGTGAAGTCGGCGACGCCGGGCTGAAAGGCTTTCTCCATCCCCATGGCGGCAAGGACGCCGCTGAGGCCGACCTCGTACTCCATGCGGAAACGCGGGAGAAACAGGAGCATGCTTCGCTCGCTCAGGCTGCCGTACAGGGTCTCCCAGGTGCCGGGTTCCGCGAGCGAGGCGCGGAGCGCGGCGATATCCTGTCCCTCGTTCGGG
>CAJXSA010000510.1 GCA_913060595.1 uncultured Ignavibacteria bacterium | reverse complement strand
TATCCCGGATCGGGAGACAGCCCTCTGGTCGACGGCATCATCGCTTCCACGAATCATCACGACGGCCGATGGCAGGGTTTCACCGGCGGCGACGTCGTGCTGACGATGGACCTCGGCGCGGAGCGTCCGCTGCACGAGCTGTCCCTCGGATGCCTGCGGCACAGCGCTGCATGGATCCTTCTTCCAAGCGCGGTGACCTTCGCCCTTTCCCGCGACGGAAGAGAGTTTACCGCACTGTCTGCAACGGAGGAGCAGTATGATCCGCAGGACATGACCCGGCGGCGTGTCGCGTTTTCCGCGGACGCGCAGGGGATGCGCGCCCGCTACCTCCGTGTGCGCTGCGATGCGCGGACCGTGCTTCCCGACGGTCATCCCGCCGCGGGCCGGGACGCCTGGCTTTTCCTCGACGAAATCAGCGTGCGCTGATGCGCGCAGCACACGCGTTATTGCTTCTGAGACCTTCGACTCGTATTATGGATGCCTGATGATAGTGTCTCCTGTTGCCCACATGATCCGCCGGGGGGATTCGTGCGACACACCCTGATACGCAGTTTCATTCTCATACTTGTTTTATCGGCGCCGCAGCTGCACGCGCAGTGGCGTTTCGAGCGCATCGGCCTCGAGCACGGACTGCCGCACAGCCGCATCAGTGCGCTGGCACAGGACGCGAAAGGGTATATCTGGATCGGCACCTTCTCCGGTCTCGCGCGCTGGGACGGACACCGGGCGGTGACCTGGCATCATGATCCCGACGATCGCGGCAGCCTGCCGGGCGACAACATCTGGGCGCTGAAGGAGGATCACACGGGCGTGCTCTGGGTGGGCATGGAAGGCGGCGGCCTTTGCCGGTACGACGCCAGCATGGACTGTTTCGTGCGATACGTCAACAGCGCCGACGACTCCAGCACACTTTCCCAGGACCGTGTCAGCCTCATTTTCGAAGACGGAAAGCAGCGGCTGTGGATCGGGACCAGCGGAGCGGGACTCAACCTGTATCAGCGGTCGGGTGATCATTTCCGGCGCTACAGCGGAGAGGATAACCCTCCCGGGCAGACCTGGGGCAACTATTTGCGCGCCGCGCTGTCGCTGCCAGACGGTCGCATGCTCGTCGGCACGGTCGGTTCCGGCGCTGCGGTGTTCGATCCCGCCACCGGGCTGGGATCGCGCATTTTCCACGGCTGCGACCTGCGGGACATCGGCTGCGAGAACATTCTCGATATCATGCGGGACCGCCACGGCCGCTACTGGTTCGCCACATCCGAAGGCATAGCCATACTCGACGTGCAGTCCCGTCGCTTCACCTATCTCACGGCACAGACAGAGGGAGAGCGGCGGCTGAGCAGCAACGATGTGTACGATCTGCACGAAGACCGCGACGGCCGTGTGTGGATCGCGACGCAGGCCGGACTCGACATCCTCGATCCGGTGCGCAACTCCGTCGCCCACCTGCGCCACGATCCGCTGGACCCTTACAGCCTCTGGCATGACTCGGTCTATCGCATCATGGAGGACCGCGGCGGCAACATCTGGATCGCCACGCATCGCGGCGTCAACGTGTATTCCCCGCTCAAGAACCGCTTCCGTCACATTCAGCACACCACGGACCCGACGAGTCTGAGTCATGACGACGTGAGCGCCGTCGCGCCTTCCCTGCGCAGCGGAGGGATCTGGATCGGAACGTTCGGCGGAGGTCTGAATCTGCTGGATGCGCGCAGCGGGCGGGCGCGACGCTACACGACGGAGAACACGCCGCTGAGCGAGGACGACATTCTGTCCGTGTACGAAGACACCGACGGCATCGTCTGGATCGGAACATACGGCGGTGGTCTCAACCGCTTCGATCCCGCACGCGGGCAGTGGACGACATACCGGGAGGAGATTGAGCGTTCGGGCGGTCTTACGCATGATGATATCTGGGTGATCACCGAGGACACGGAGCATCGCCTCTGGGTGGGGACGAATTTCGGTCTCAATATCCTCGACCGTGCGAGCGGTCTTTTCGAGCGCATCGTCAGCACCTCTCCCGATCC
>CAJXSA010000509.1 GCA_913060595.1 uncultured Ignavibacteria bacterium | reverse complement strand
AACCGCATGCGCAGCACCACCGGACTGACGTCCAACGATGCGCGTGCCGTGACGCCCGTCCTTCACGCGAATTACCCCAATCCCTTCGGCGGGAACGGCGCTGCCGTCACCACGCTGTCCTTCACGCTTCCGCGCGCGGGCGGCGCGCGACTCGAAGTCCGTGACATGCTAGGCCGCCTCGTCGCGCTTCCCGCCGCCGGCAGCTACGCCGCGGGCACGCATCGCCTGCGCTTCGACGCCCGCGCCCTCGCACCGGGCAGCTACCTGCTGCTCCTCCGCGCCGCCGACCACCTCCACACCCGCCTCCTCCTCATCGAGTAGGGAACACGGATCGTACGGATCATACGGATAAACACGGATGCTTTTTTCGAGCGCTTTGAAAAAGCATCCGTGTTCATCCACTCAATCCGTCAGATCCGCGTTCCCTGTCTTTGTGTTTGCGGGGAATGGTGGTATTTTTTGGACTTGAGCACGCTTTTTTTCAAAGGAACAGCCGAATATGCGTTATCCCTTCAGTGAAATCGAGCCCCGGTGGCAGCAGTACTGGGAAGAGAAGAAGACATTCCACGCCACGGAAGACTACGACAAACCGAAATACTACGTCCTGGACATGTTCCCCTATCCTTCGGGCGCGGGACTGCACGTGGGACATCCGGAGGGGTACACGGCGACGGATATCATCGCGCGCTACAAGCGCATGCGCGGCTTCAACGTGCTGCACCCGATGGGCTGGGACGCGTTCGGCCTGCCCGCCGAGCAGTACGCGGTCAAAACCGGTGTGCACCCGGCCATTACCACGAAGCAGAACGTGGAAACCTTTCGCCGGCAGCTGAAGATGATCGGTTTCTCGTATGACTGGGACCGCGAGGTCAACACCACCGACGAGAAATACGTGAAATGGACGCAGTGGATATTCGCGCAGCTGTATAAAAAAGGCCTCGCCTACATCGCCGAAGTGCCGGTGAACTGGTGTCCCGAACTCGGCACCGTGCTGGCCAACGAGGAAGTGCCCGAGCAGGTGGAGAAGGGCTTTACCGTCGTGCGTCGTCCCATGCGGCAGTGGATGCTGAAAATCACCGCGTACGCAGAACGGCTGCTCAACGACCTCGACGAACTCGAATGGCCCGACAGCCTGAAGGAAATGCAGCGCAACTGGATCGGCCGGTCGGTCGGTGCCGAGGTGCGTTTCACCGTCGACGGGTCGGGAGAGGACATCACCGTCTTCACCACGCGTCCCGACACGCTCTGGGGCGCGACGTACATGGTGCTGGCGCCCGAGCATCCGCTCGTCGCCGCCATCACCACCGATGCGCAGAAAGACGCCGTGCAGGAATACATCGAGGCGGCGTCCCTCAAAAACGATCTCGAGCGCACGGAGCTCGCGAAAGAGAAAACCGGTGTGTTTACCGGTGCCCATGCGGTCAATCCCGTCAACGGCGAACGCATCCCGATCTGGATCGCCGACTACGTGCTCGTCACCTACGGCACCGGCGCCATCATGGCGGTGCCCGGACACGACGACCGCGACTGGGAGTTCGCGCGCACCTTCGATCTGCCCATCGTGGAAGTGATCAGCGGCGGCAACGTCGAGGAAGCCGCTTTCACCGACACCGAGCACGGTGTGGCGGTGAACTCGGATTTCATCGACGGACTCGGGTATCGCAAGGCCTTCGACAAGGTGGTGGACTGGCTCGAGGAAAAGGGACTCGGGCGGAAGAAAGTCAACTACAAGCTGCGGGACTGGCTGTTCTCCCGTCAGCGCTACTGGGGCGAACCTTTCCCGATCATACACGTGCAGAACGAGGACGGCTCCAGCGAGGTCGCGCTGCTGCCCGACGACGCCCTGCCGGTGACACTGCCGCAGGTGGAGAGCTACAAACCTTCCGGCACCGGGGAGTCGCCGCTGGCGACGATCGAGGAATGGGTGAACACCACGGATCCCGTGACGGGACGTCCCGCGCATCGCGAGACCAACACCATGCCGCAGTGGGCCGGCTCCTGCTGGTATTACCTTCGCTACATGGATCCGCACAACGACACGTT
>CAJXSA010000508.1 GCA_913060595.1 uncultured Ignavibacteria bacterium | reverse complement strand
AAATCAAGGTCCGTCGCCGCGTTGAGCACGCCGCTCAATTCGAGCAGTGCCGCGCTGTCCGAAATCATGTCCTTGGCGCTATGGGTGTTTTCCGGGTTCATATGGTGTCCGCAGGCGTAGGGGCGTTGGAAGCGACAGGAAAATATACAAAAACGGCCCGACAGGCGGGCAGATATTGTGAAAAATGTCCGGGTATCTCAGGAAGGAAGGTATTTGACCAGGCGAATGGTGTTTTTCTCCCCGACCATCTGGCCGTATTCCACTTCGTCCATCAGTTTTTTCATCAGCACGATGCCGAGTCCCCCGTGCCGCAGCTTCTTGAAATACTCCTTCATGTCCGGCGCGGAGTAGCGCGTGCTGTCGAAAGAAATGCCGCTGTCAAAAATGTCCACGATGAATTTCGTGTGTCCGTCCGCTTTGAGGGTGCTGACCCGAATTTCTATGATACCGTCGGGATTGTACTTGTAGGCGTGCTTGATGATGTTGGTGCAGGCCTCGTCGATCGCCAGCTCAATCTTTCCGACTTCGTCGTCGCCGAAGCCGAAGCGCATGGCTGCCTCGGATACGAAGCTGCGCATGTCGGCGAGGAGTTCCGTTCTGCTCTGGATGCGCAGGGATTCTACGGTATGTTTGTCTGTTGTTGCCAAACGGTCATTCGTTGTCGGTGAATCCGATGTCCCTCTGTGTACTACTACGAAAGGTTTTCCGATTTGTTCAGGAATTTATTCACCGCTTCGTCTTCCTGCTCGAAAATTTCATACAGCATGGGAAAGCCCAGCAGGTCGAAAACGTTGTACACCCTGCTCGACATGTTGGAGAGCTTGATATCGCCTTCGTTCCTCCTGACATCCTCGATGAATTGCATGAGAACGCCGAGCCCTGCGCTGCTTATATAGGAGAGCTCGGCGAAGTTCACCACGATGTTGTACCGGTCCTCCTCGAGCTGTTTCTGGAATGCCTTTTCCAGCTCCGGAGCCGTGTGGGCATCGAGATACCCCCGCAGGTCGAGGACGGAGATGGCATCCCGTTGGCGGATACCGACCGTAAATTCACTCATACATTGCTCCTCAAATCCGGATGAATCTTTATCAAAATAAATCTTTTTATCGCGAATCAAAGCGTGTTCTTCCAGCGCAGGACAAGGACGGTGACGTCGTCGTCGGCCTCGCTCTTTCCGCTGAAATCCTGCACGCTGTCCAGGATCGCATTCAGAATCCCGTCGGCGGAATCGCCGCGATGTTCGAGGACGCAGTCTGATAACCGCGCGTATTCGAACTCTTCGTCGTTACGATCACGGGTCTCTGTCACCCCGTCGGAGTACATCACCACGATGTCTTCGGGCTGCAGCTGCAGTGATTCCTCCTGCAGTGACGCTGCGAAACGCTCGGTCGGGTCGAGTCCGAGTGCCATGCCCTCGGGACGGAGATATGACGCCTTGCCGTCGCGGACATGCAGCAGGGGACAGTGCCCCGCCCGGGAGAAGGACAGTTCTCCGCGCTCCGTCTGCAGAACAGCATAGAGAAGGCTGATGAAGGACTTCCGTTCCATGCCGTGACAGAGGGGGTCATTCATGCGAATGAGTATGTCCCTCGTGGAGCTGCTGTCACTGCTGAGTGATTGAAATATACCTTTTACCTGTGCCATGTACAAGGCGGCGGAGACGCCCTTGCCGGACACGTCACCCACCAGGAAGCCCAGTCGTCCGTCGCGCATCGGCAGCACGTCGTAATAGTCGCCGCCCACTTCATACGCGGGTATCGAGTGTGCCGCGATCTCGAAACGCTCGGAGGAAGGCAGGTTTTGCGGCAGAAGGCTGCGCTGCATCTCATGCGCCACCTGCAGTTCACGCTCCATGCGTTCCTTCTCGATCGATTCACGGATCAGCGAGCTGTTTTCCAGCGCAACCGACACCATGTCGGCGAAAGCGTGCAGCACGTTGACCATGTCGCGGTCGAACTCGTATGGCTTGCGCTTGGTCACGCAGAGAAGACCGGTGATTTCCCCGTGCCGGCTGAGCGGCGCTATCAGCAGCGTCCCGATGTTTT
>CAJXSA010000507.1 GCA_913060595.1 uncultured Ignavibacteria bacterium | reverse complement strand
GATCGCTGGTGAAGCCCTTCACCATGCCGTATTCCGTCCCGGTGTACAGGGTGAGGCGGTTCTGATCACCGATGCGCATCAGCGGCGTGAACCACTTGAACTCGAGCTGATGCTTGTGATAATTCACCGAACCGGGCAGGAAGCCGCCGCTGATTTCGGAGGTCAGCGCGACGCGCGAACCGGCACTGGGGAAAATCGGGCTGTCGAGCGAGTTGCGCGAGAGCACCTGTGTGAGAGAGACCTGCGTGTAATTGCCGGTGTCATAGAAGCTGCCGCCGTCCTTGACGTCGAGTTCCTGGTAGCGGATGAACCAGTCGCCGCGGGCGAAATCGTCCGGCCAGCGGAAACGGCGTCCCACGTTGAAGGACGCGCCCGTGCGCCGCATGTCGAAGGCGTACTGCTGCCGCTCGTCGTACAGCGAGAAACCGATGGACGTGGGCGTATCCATGAACCACGGCTCGGTAAAGGACAGCGAGAAGATGCGGAAACGCGAGGCCTCACCGAACTGCCACTGGAAATTCAGCACCTGTCCCGCACCGCCGCGGAAGGGTTCGGTGATGTTGAAATTGTTGAAGGTCAGGCCGAAGGCGCCCGTGGCACCGAAAGTGCCGCTGTAGCCCACCGATGCGTTGAAGGTGTCGCTCGAACGCTCTTCCACGTTGTAAATGATGTCCACGGTCGAATCGTTGACCATGGAGGGTTCGGGACGAATGGTTTCGGGATTGAAGTAGTTCAGCGTGGCCAGCTCGCGTATGCTGCGGATGATGGCCGATCGGCTGAAATAATCGCCGGGCCAGGTATAGAGCACGCGGCGGATGACCTTGTCATGCGTCTTGTTGTTGCCGCGGATGTACACATGTCCGATGCGCGACTTGTTGTTCTCCATGACGGTGATCTCGACGTCCACGCTGTCCGGCGCCACGCGAATGCGTTCGTCCTGCGCGAAAAAGCGCAGGTAGCCGTTATCGAGGTACAGCGATCCGACGTCGGTCTGCTCGGGATTGCCGCGCAGGTTGAGATCGAACAGCGGCGCGTTAAAGACGTCGCCGCGCTCAAAACCCAGGCGCGCCGTCAGCAGCGAGTCCGGGTACACCGTGTTTCCTTTCCAGACGATGTTCCGGATGTAGCTCCGTGAGCCTTCATCGATGCGGATGTCGATGAACATCTCGGTTTTATCGTCGTTGTACCAGATTGAATCCCCGGTGATCTCCGCGTCGAGGAAACCCTCTTCACGGTACGCCTCGAGCACCAGCTGCTTGTCCTTGCGATAATTCTCACGGTCGAAATGCGAGCTGCGCCAGAAGCGCCACCAGCTGGATTCCGCGGTCTCGTCCATGGCGCCGCGCAGGTCACCGTCGTCGAAGGCCGTGTTGCCGGAGAACGTGATGGCGGCGATGTCGACCTCGGGCCCCTCGTCGATGGTCACTTTGAGCTCGGCGCGGTTGTCGCGGGGATTGGTCACGTCGGGCTCCATTTCCACCTTCGCCAGCATGTAGCCTTCTTCCTCGTAGGATTCGAGGAGTTTGCGGCGGATGCGGTTGAAATCCACCGGACGCAGAATCTGTCCCTTGATCAGACCGATCTTCCCTTCGATGTCCTCGGTGCTGAATTCATCGTTGCCTTCGATGGTGATGCGGTCGAGGCGCGGATGTTCTTCCACTTTGATCTTCAGGTACAGGCCGTCGCCGACCTGCCGGTCGACCAGCAGCTGAATGTCCGAGAACATGCGCAGATCCCAGAGCTTCGAAATGGCTTTCTGCGTGGCGTCGCCGGGAACGACGATTTCATCCCCCGTGCGCAGTCCCGACGTGAGGATGACCGTGGAGGCATCGGCGGAGATGTTGCCCTCGACCGAAATGCCGAGAATTTTCATGGCCTTCTGCCGGGGCGACTGCTGGGCGTGGGTCTGCCCACCGGCGCAGAGCAGCAGAAGCAGCGCAGGCAGCAGGAGAGTTTTAGATGCTCGTAATTGCATTAATGAGTTCTTCTTTTACCGATTTGCGGCGGCCGGCCTTTCCCTCGAGTTGCTCGCTCACCTTTCCAAAGCGCCG
>CAJXSA010000506.1 GCA_913060595.1 uncultured Ignavibacteria bacterium | reverse complement strand
TGGTCAGCGCCTCTTCCTTCGTATTCGCGAGGATCTCGCGGAGATTTTCGTCTTCGTTCTTCGCCAGCTTCGTCAGCAGCTCGACGATGTCCACTTCCAGCGTGACGTACATGCCGCCCTGCAGGTCGAGACCAAGCTTCAGACGGTTCTCGCGCGAACTGCGAATGGACTCTTCATTTTCGTCGAAATACAGCGTGCTGTCCTGATCAGACAGCTGCTCGAGCTCCGACTGGTGCACGCTGTCCATGTACGTCGGCCACAGCAGGTAGCCGGCGAACAGGATGAACGCGACAATCAGGATAATCCGGGGTAGATACTTCTTCACGGCCGATCAGACCTCCAACATCGATATGTATTTGGAACTTCGCAAAATTTCAAAAATGGCTCAGAGAGACAAATATAGGTCAGGGTACCTATAAAGTCAAAGAGACCGGACGCACGTCGTCCGGGGCGAAAGGCGCCCGTACGATTCCGTCCCGCATTCGCATGCTGAACGGCACGTCCATGAAAAATACGATTTCCCCGCCCCCCGTCAAAACGTCCTCCTAGAGGGAAAATTGATCCCTGATATACCCGCGCACACGGGGATTATCTTCATTCAGAATATGCCGGCGGAGAATATCCTCCGCGGTGCGCCGCGGGAAAAGGCGCAGGGCGGCGACCGCGTAGAGACGCAGCAGGGGACGCGGCTCCGCGAGCTGTGCGCGCAGCATCTCGAGCAGCGTGCCCGCGGGTTCGCGCAGCACGATGAGCGTCTCGAAGGCCTTCGCGCGCAGCGGGGCGCTGTGCCCCGGTCCGGCAAGCGTGCGCACGTCCTCAATCAGCTGATGGTAACCGTAGCGCTGCACCCAGTCCAGCGCCGCAAGAGCCAGCACGTCACCGCGCGATGACGAACGCAGCCGCGTCCGCACGACCTCGATGCTCCTCGTGCTGTCGAGACCGAGCACCCCGTTCATGGCGGCGGCCTCGGCGTAGTAACTCGAATCCTCGAGCATGCGGCGGAACGCGGGCAGCAGCGCCGGATCGCGGAAATTATGTAATCCGTTTATGGCGGTCGCGCGCACGCCCGCATAGCTGTCCTCCAGCAGGACCTGCAGCGTTTCACGCAGCGCGTCGGCGTAGACCGGCCGCGCACGCGCGGCGTCCGCCAGTCCTGTCGCGACGGCCTTGCGCACCGCGGGAACGGGGTCCTCCCGTGCGGCGGCGAACAGCGCCTCACGCGATGCCGCCGTTTCCATGTCCCCTGCGACCATTTCCCCGGAGAGCAGCACGCGCCAGGGGGCGCTGATGCGCACGGGATTGGCGGCAGCAAGGAAACGGACGCGCTCCTCCGGCGTGTAGTCCACGCGGACACGGCCGCAGACGATGCGCGCGGGATCGAAAAGCGGAAGGGCATCGACCGCCGGGACGGGAATGGTGTCCACGGTCTCCGCGCCGTCCACCCATATCGTGCCGGACTCCGCCGTCCCGGGCCAGGTCCATCGAAGCGGCAGCCGGAAAAAGCCGCACAGCGAATCGGTCGCCTGCAGCTGGCGGACGGTCACCTGCACCGCCCGCTGTCCGGCGAGCGGCAGGCGCGTAATCTCGAGTTCGGGATAGCCCGCCCCGAACAGCCACTGATCGAAGAACCACCCGAGATCCCTGCCGGAGACCTCCTCGGACAGGCGGCGGAAATCATGCGTTTCCACGCTGCCGTAGGCATTGTCCTCCAGCCAGCGGCGCATCATTTCCCAGAAATGGTCCTCGCCGAGCAGATCGCGCAGCATGTGCAGCACCGCCGCCCCCTTCGAATACGTGTTCGCGGCCGATGTGCTCGTCCGATGCACCAGGGGGAAACGGCCCGCGCGGTCCGTCCAGTCCATGAACGAACGAATTCCGTCGAAGCGCTGCAGCAGGAAATCCTCCTCGCCGTAGCGATGCCGCGTCCAGAGCTGCTGCAGGAAGGTGGCGAAGCCTTCATTGAGCCATTCGTTCTGCCAGTCGATGTAGGTGACGTAATCCCCCACCCACTGATGCGCGAGTTCATGCGCGATCAGCGGCTGGGGATCGTAATCC
>CAJXSA010000505.1 GCA_913060595.1 uncultured Ignavibacteria bacterium | reverse complement strand
GTCCCGCCCGCTACATCGAAAACGGCGCAGAAGTCGTGCGTCCCGCGCTCAGCGACGTCGAACAGCTGAACTTCGACGGCGTCGGCACACTCGAGGCCTTCAACAGCGACGGATTGCGCACGCTGGCCCACACGATGTCCGCCGCGCACATGAAGGAGAAGACCATGCGCTACCCGGGACACGCCGCGCTGATGGAAGTGCTGCGCGACACCGGCTTCTTCCGAAAAGATGCGGTGGACGTGAACGGCAGCGCCGTCGCCCCCCTCGACCTGACCGCACGCCTGCTTTTTCCCGCATGGCAGATGGAGGAAGGGGAAGAGGACATTTCCGTCATGCGCGTCATCATCGAAGGCGAAAAAGACGGTATAAAAGAAACCCACACCTTCGATCTGCTCGACCGCTACGACCGCGAGACGCAGACCACGTCTATGGCCCGCACGACCGGCTACACCTGCGCCGTCGCCGCGCGCCTCGTCGCCGACGGCAGCTACGCGCGCAAGGGCATTTCCCCGCCCGAGTACCTCGGCGCGGATCTCGGCATCTTCAACGCACTCATGTCGGGCCTGGAGGAGCGGAACATTCGCTTTGCGCACTCAATGCAGCCAGGATAATCACGAAAAATCGGGAAAATCTGCTGAGAGTATTTGTCCCGCCTGCGGCGGGACGTATTTACGACGCTGACGCGTCGTGTATTTACAGCGCTTGCGCGCTGTGTATTCTTTGACACTCCGTCTCACGTCGATTTCCGATTGAAAATACGCGCGCGCCGCAAGGCGGGCGCAAAAACGTCCCGCCACAGGCGGGACAAATACGGGCGCCGCAGGCGACCAATCGCCCGGCCCTTATTGAATATTCCGATCCTGTTGTCTACCTTTCCCGCAACAACGCCTGCATACCTTTCCCGTTCCGGGAGCGCAGCACAGAGAGAAACGAAAAGCACGAGGAACTGCCATGGCAGCACGCAATCCCTCCAGACGTTTTTTCCTCAAGGCAGGGTCAGCCCTCGCAGGACTGTCCTTTCTTCCCGCACCGCTGCAGCGCATCGCCGACGCGGCGCCGCCTGCGGTTGAAAAAACGCTCGCCTATCCCAATCCCGGCCGCATCGCCATCGTCGAGCATCCCAAGGCCGTGCTGGGCTTCAACAACGTGGACGAGAACGCCGCGCAATACATGTTCGACCAGGGCATCATGCAGCTCGCGGGCATCACCTCCTCTCCCGCCGCGGCGCTGGCGTCGTTCTTTCCCGGACTGACCAAGCAGAAAAAAATCGCCATCAAGCCGAATTTCCTCAACAGCACCGTGCCAACGCGCAAGGAACTGATGAAGGCGGTGCTCAACCGCCTCGTGGAAATGCTCGGGGGCTTCCCGGCGTCCAACATCACCATATATGAGCGACACAGCTTCTCCGGTGTGGGATACAGCACCTCGTATTTCGGACACAATGTCAACCTCGTCCGCGATTCCTCTTTTCCGAACCTGGGCTACACCATACACTGTGACGGGAAGAACCGGCCGTACAGCAAGAGCCTGCACGACGCCGACTACCTGATCAACATGCCGGTACTGAAGGATCACAGCTGTTCGAATGCGCTGAACGTGACGCTCGCGTTCAAGAATCACATGGGCACGGTCAATCCCGGCGGCTCGCTGGGCATTCACTGCAACAAGAACGCGGTACTCGACATCATGGCCAGCAGCGTGATGACGACCAAGCAGCGCCTGGTTATCCTCGACGCGCTTTACGCCGTGTACAACGGCGGACCGGGCGGCAATCCACAGGCGACGCCGCAGAAAATTCTGCTTTCGCAGGATCCGGTGGCCATCGACGCGCAGGGACGCATCCTGATCAACAACCTGCGCACGGCCAACAGCCTTTCGCCCAAGAACGCGACGTATATCGACCAGGCCGCCGCACCGCCCTACAGTCTCGGCATCGCCGATCCGCTGAAAATGCAGATCCTCAACATCTCCCTGCCCGTGACGCTGGCACTGTTCTCCGCCGCGCTCGAAGGCGGCGTGGTGCACCTGCGCTGGCGCACCGAGGGCGAGGTGAACAACCGTGGTTTCGGCGTCGAACGCAGCGGGGACGGTCAGCATGACTGGCGGGAAATCGGCTTCGT
>CAJXSA010000504.1 GCA_913060595.1 uncultured Ignavibacteria bacterium | reverse complement strand
AGCGGTAGCCGAAGCCGCCGCGGACCGCCAGTCCGGTGTTCGGGACGAGAAATTCTGCGCCCACGCGGAAGTTGTTGGTGGCGCGGAAGGTGTTGCGGATGTCCCTGTTGAAATCGCTGAGCGTGAGGGCGTCGAGGTCGTTGCTGGCATCGAACTCGATTTCTGAGTAGTCGACGATTTCGAAATCGGCGGAGAGCGTTGCGAACTCCACAGGCGTGATCGCGGCGCCGACGCTGTATATCGCGGGGGTAATGATTTCGTAGTTGTGATTCTCAAAGGTGAGGTCATATCCTTCGCCGGATCCGTCTCCGAAGTAGCTGTTGCCCGACTTGTAATAATCCTCACTGACCGTGATGCGGCTGGCGGTCTGAATGGAGACGCCGAAGCGTGCCTTGTCACGGTAGTTGTACAGAAGACCGAAGCGCATGTTCCAGCCGGAGAGATCCTGCTCGATTTCCTCGAGAAGCTCCAGCTCCTCGAAATCGGTACGCAGGAGGTCGGAATTGTCGCTGTTGGGATTGATTCCCAGAATGGAACCCTGCCACACACCGTTGATATCGCGTTCGATGAAAAGGCGCTCGTAGCGGTAGGATCCGCTGAGCACGTTCAGGGCGGCGCCGACCATCAGTCCGCGGGCGATTTCCGTGCTGCCGCCGACGGACCACTGGTTGAGCCCGCCTTCTTCCTCGACGTCGATGGTCTGCTGAACACGGTTTGCGACAGGGATGGCGAGCCAGCCGGGCAGACCCTCATCGAGCAGCGAGTCGACAAGCACGTCCTCGAGGCCAAGATTCCATGCGAAATCGAGATCGATGTCATCGTTGAACAGCGACGCCTGAATGGAGCTCTCCGGGTTGTAGACGTCGACCATCATTGCGCCGTTGTAGTCGAGCAGGCGGTTGTAGCCTGCCGCGATGACGAAGCTGCCGCGCACGACGGGAAAAGGAACGGCGAAATTGAGATTTGTGAGCACCATTCCGCTGTTGTCTCCATTCGTGCTGACGTCGAACATGGTGGCGTCGTTGCTCATGCCGATACTGGAAAGTCCGAGAGAGAACTCGCGCATGCGCAGCTGACCAAGTCCCGCGGGATTCCAGTACAGCGCCGTCGCATCGTTGGCGAGTCCGGTGAATGCATTTCCCATGCCGGCGCTGCGCGTCCCGATGACAGTGCCGGGATGCGAGAGACGCAGCGCGTCTTCGATGACCTGCGCCTGTGATTGCATGGAGAATGCGAGTATGAAAAAGAAGAACAATGATAATGCGCGTTTCATGATGACCTCCTGGTAGACCATTCCGATGAGGTGTGTCAGATCCGGAATGGGTTCAATAACCTCGGTAAAACCTTACAAAACGGGCTGAATTCTTATAATCAGCACCGCATTCCGTGTATCACATCAGCGCGAACGGCTGCGGCTGCCGCCGCTCGAAGACCTGCTTCCGCTCGATGACGAGCGCCCGCTGCTGCCGCTGGAACTGCGTGAGGACGGTGTGTAGCTGCGTCCGCTGCCCGATGAGCTTCGGCTTGACCGTGAGGACGGCGTGTAGCTGCGTCCGCTGCCCGATGAACTCCTGCTCGATCCCGAGGACGGTGTGTAACTGCGCCCGCTGCCGCTGGAGCTGCGCGAGCGTGTCGAGGAGGAACGTGTGGATTCCCGCGAGCTGCCCGAACTCGATCTTGAGCGTGTTGCGCTGCTGCTGCCCGAGCGGCTTGAACCGCTGCGTGCGCGTTCGTAGGTGGAGCGGGAGCTCGAACGGTTGCTGTTGGCGGATTCCCGCGTGCTCCGGTTGAGACGCTCATAGCTGCCGCTGCGCGTGCTGCTGCGTGTCGTCGCCGAGCGCACGGAACTGCGTCCGTCGTCGGTCACTCGCGATACGCGTGAGCGTGTCGTCGCAGACCGTGTTGCACTGGCCGCGCGCGAGCGTGACGTGAGACTGCGTGTCACCCCGGTCGTGCGCACCCGTGAACCGGTGTGCCTCGTCGTGAGCACTGCACCTCCTCCGCCGTAATAGTACCCGCCTCCCCAGCCGCTTCCGTAATAGGCGTAGTGATGAGGATAGTAATACGGACGATGCCAGTACAGGGACGGTCCGTACCAGTAAGGATTCCAGTACGGGGTATAATAGCCC
>CAJXSA010000503.1 GCA_913060595.1 uncultured Ignavibacteria bacterium | reverse complement strand
GGAAACCGAGATGAATCATTACGGCAAAATCATGTTCCGCTGGATGTACTGGAATTTCCTGCTCCGCGGCAAGGAGCTTCCGATCGAATCGCATATGTCCATGGCCGGAAAGAGGATGTGACATGGAAGAAGCGAAACTGCAGCAGCAGATCGATGCGCTGAACGGCAAGCTCGATATCATTCTCGAGGAAATCTCCCATCAGCAGCGGCACCGCCGGGAGATGGAAGATCTCAAGGACGATCTCATGCGCGTCGGACATGACCTGTACAAAACCGCGGTGGAGGAACTCGAGGAAATTCACGACGAAGTGAGCACCGGCGATATCGCCTTCCTCGGCAAGAAGCTTCTGCGGAACGTCAACAACATCACGCAGACCTTCGAGCAGCTCGAAAACGTCAAGGGTTTTCTCGAAGATTTCGCCCCCGTTTCCAGGCAGCTTTCCCTCGATATCATGCGCCGGCTGCATGAGATGGATCAGAAAGGGTATTTCGAGTTCATGCGGGAAGGCTCCCGTATGATGGACAACGTGGTGACCAGTTTCTCCGCCGAGGACGTCAGGAATCTCGGGGACAATGTCGTTACCATACTCAACACCGTGAAGAATCTCACGCAGCCCGACATGCTGCAGGCGATCGACAATGCGCTCGGTGTGTACAAGAAACTCGACATCACCGTGGATGAGGACATTTCACTCACGAAACTGATCCGCGAACTCAATACGCCCGAGGTCAAACGCGGTCTCGCGTTCATGCTCGAGTTTCTCAAGAATCTGGCAAATACGCCGCGCGATGCGGCACCCCGCACTCTCACCACCCCATCAAACTAAGGAGCACAAATGGAGACTCGTGATCTGGCTGGAAAGCCGGTTGCATTCGACGAAGACGGCCACATGGCCAACCGGGAGGACTGGAATGAAGATGTGGCTCGCGCCCTCGCGAACGAGGAGGATATCGCAGAGCTGACCGACCGGCATTGGATCGTCATCAATTTCATGCGCCAGGAGTTCGATGCCAAGGGCGACGCGCCGTCGATACGCAAGCTCACAAAGGAAAGCGGCGTCAACACCAAGGAGCTGTACCAGCTCTTCCCGAAGGGTCCCGCGAAAAAGGCCGCGAAAATCGCCGGTCTGCCGAAACCGAAAGGCTGCATCTAAACCCAACCAGGAGATTTTATGGCTGACCCCATCGAAAAAGTGTCGATCGTCGTTTCGCGCGGATCCCTCGAAGGTGTTTATCCCGGGCTGATCATGGCGAATGGTGCCCGCATGGAAGGCATTGAAGCCACGCTGTTCTTCACATTCTTCGGACTCGATGCGATTATCGACAAACGCATGGACAATTTGAAGGTGGCCACCGTGGGCAATCCCGCCATGCATATTCCCACGGTGCTCGGTGCGATTCCCGGGATGTCCGCGTTCGCGACGTCGAAAATGAAAAAGGAAATGGAAACGCTCGATATTCCACCCGTGCGTGAATTCATCGAAATGATACATGACGCCGGCGGTGAGCTTTACGCCTGCAAAGCGACGGTGGACATGTTTCACCTCGAGAAAAAAGATTTCTGTCCGCAGGTCGACGAGATCATAAGCGTCGGACAGTTTTACGAGATGTCTGCCGGATCGCAGATCATTTTCACCTGACGCCGGCAATCACACGATACGACCGCATCCCGTCCCCGGATGCGGTTTTTTTTTGCCAGTTGCCATTTCCGCTGATTTTTCTAAGTTGCCCGTCTAGGAGGTACCCCATGAAGGATGTGACGACAAACAACACGGATGCAGGAATGCGCACCGCCGCGGCGCGCAGTGAACTGCGCACCCGCCTGTATCGCTGGACGATTTATATCCTTATCGTGATCGCCCTGGGCGTGCTCGTATGGAAAATCCTTGCGGAAACGACCGTGCAGAACCGTCACGAGACGCAGCTGACGGAAATGCAGGAGGAACACGCCGCGCAGCTCGATGCGCGCAGCAGGGATCTGCTCACCGCCATGGGACAGCTGGCGGAGCCGGCCGTGCTCGAGGCGCTGCGCTCGAAGAACTTCGATGCGCTTCGCGGACGCCTAGACCGCCTGCGCCGGGAGACGCCGGTCGACCGTGTGTACGTGACCGACCCGGCCGGGGAGATACT
>CAJXSA010000502.1 GCA_913060595.1 uncultured Ignavibacteria bacterium | reverse complement strand
TTCGACGTCGTCGAAGGCAACCCGTATTCCCCCGTGCCGCGGGAACGCGCCGCCGGAAGCCGCCCCTGCCCCTTCGTCCGGAAACGCGTCCGCATCCAGGCCGTGAAAGCGCTCCACACCGTCTTCGGCGGTGTACATCATCGACGGACGCCAGATTTCAGCGGAGGGAAAGCCGTCCCAGACGCCGTCCTGCCGCTCGGAGGGATCGAAGGCCATGATGAACAGACGCGGAATCGTATTCCCCGCGTCGAACGCGAACTGGCCGCGCAGCCAGGCGCGCCATTCCGTCTCCTGCGATGGAAAATCGCGGGACTCTGTCCCGGCCGCAAGACGCAGCGCGCCCTCCGGCGAACGCCAGCACATGTACGGTGGCGGCGCATGCGTGCGCAGATATGCAAATATGGCGGCGGCGTCCTTCATGCGTGTCAGCGCAGTACCGTTGTCCGCACCAGACGCTGTGTCGCGCTGCCATCCGCAGCGGTGGCGCGCAGCACGGTGATATACGCGCCGCTGCGAAGATCCCCGAGGTCGGCCCGCAGCGCATGTGTGCCGCCCGGGAGCGTGACCGCGTGCAGCACGCGCAGCGGACGGCCCAGCATGTCATGCAGCGTGAGTCGCACATCCATCGTCGCGGGAAGCGTCACGGTGAATTGCGCGTATCCACCGGATGATGTGACGGGATTGGGATAGTTCTGCGCGAGCGTCACCTCCAGCGGCCGCGCGATGTCCCCGCTCGCGAGCGTGGTGGCGTTGCCGGTGATCGGTATGGCGTACTGTCCGTTGGTCAGGTCGTCGGAGGTGACGACGATTTCCGCGGATTTCGGACCGTAGCTGCGCGGCATGAATGTGACCGGAACGAGTACGCTGTCCCCTGCGGACACCGTCATCGCGCCGGGATTCGTGAAGGAAAACTCTGTCGCATCTGCGCCCACCAGGGTCCAGTCACTGATGTTCAGCGGCGAACTGCCCACGTTGCGCACGGCGAGCTGCAGCGACCTGCTGCTGTCGAGATAGACGTAGCCGAAATCCAGTCCGTCGCTCGCGATGATCGGCGTGACAGCCTCGCCGCGCACCGGAATGCGGTACTGCGGTTCGACCGGGTCGTTGGACGCGATGAGCAGCGTGGTGACGAAGCGGCCGGGACGAATCGGCGCAAAGGTGACCTGCACCGAGTCGCGCTTGTCGGCTGCGAAAAAGTATGTCGATTCCAGTGTGATCCGGAACATCGTCGAGTCGCCGCCAGTGATGACCTCCCGGTCAATGAGCAGCGGCTGTGTGCTGCGATTGTGCAGGTGCACGAAGCGTGAGGCGAAGCTGCCGAGAAGCAGGCTGCCGAAATCCAGTGTGTCCGGTGCGTGCGTGAGCGCGGATGTGCCGGGAGGAACACCGCGTCCGCGCAGGTCGACGAAGGGCACGCCGAGCGCCGCATTGGAATACACCGTCGCGTTCCCGTACGCCACGCCGGTGTCCTGCGGTGCGAACGCGAGCGTGATCACCCGCGCGTCGCCCGGTGGAATGGGCGAGAGATCACCGTTTGCGAACAGGAAGCCCGGTCCTACGGCGGTGATATTGCTGAAGGTGAGCGCGACCTCGCCGCGATTGTACACGGTGACGCTTTCTTCCCGCTGCTGACCGACGGACACATCGCCGAAATCGATCACGTCCGGTTGCACGACGATGGCCGCGGTCGGTGTGTACCGCTGCGTGACGCCGAAGCGGCCGACCATCCAGAGCGCGCCGTCGGGACGCGCGTCGAGATCCTGCAGTCCCAGAGAGGGATAGTCCGTGCGATAGAACGTGCTCCCGCCGTCCGATGTCCGCGCCACGGCGCGGCTGAGCATGATGAAGCCCTGCTGCGGATTGATGAAGTTGATGTCGTAGATGACGTCGAGGCCGACGAGTTTCGAAACCGCGGTCCAGGTCGCACCCGCGTCCGTGGTATGCAGCAGCGCCAGCTGTCCGCCGGCCCAGCCTTCCGTGGCCGAAACGAATTCGATCGTCTGCAGGTTGGTGCTCACCGGCGTCTGCTGTTCTTCCCAGGTGGCGCCCGCGTCGGTCGTGCGGTATATCACACCGCCGTTCCCGGCCACGTAGGCCGCATCGGCGGAGAGCGCCGCCACGGAGTTGAAGTCGTGGTCCGCTCCCGTGTCGAATTCCGTCCATG
>CAJXSA010000501.1 GCA_913060595.1 uncultured Ignavibacteria bacterium | reverse complement strand
TGCATGTTCCGCTGACCGGACTGTCCTCCGGCCAGTACTGGCTCCGTCTCGGCACTGACGCCGACGTGCAGATCAAATCTTTGATCGTGCAATGAGTCAGGCGGGCGCCCGCGGAGCTCCGTCAGAATATGTGCACATGAAAGCAAGAAATCCCGGTCGCACGACCGGGATTTCTGTATTCCCGTAGAGATATTTCCGAATTTCCGCAAATATCTTCACGCGCGCCATACGCCTGCTTCGCATCCCTGCGCACGTGTAACCCATCGCGATCATGTACGTATCCCCTGGTATCGGTGTATATTATCCTCTGCACGCCGCATTCACATGTCGCATCCGCACACGGAGCACCATGCCCACTCCCGAACAGATACTCGAAGGCCTGCAGCGCATCAGCACACAGTTTACCGGACTCGCCCTGCTCTGGCACATCGCAGCGGGGGCACTTCTCATCGCAATCGCCGCGGGCCGTCGCCCGTCACGGCGGACGATGGGCATACTGCTCACACTGCCCCTTCTCAGCGTCAGCCTGCTTGCGTGGCTGGACGGCAATCCATTTAACGGCAGCATGTTCGCCGTGCTCGCGGCGGCCCTTCTCGTCATCGCATGGCGGTTCGCGAAGGACTTCGTCTCCGTGGATACGAAGTGGAAATACGCGGCCGTGATCATCATCGCCTTCGCCTGGGCCTATCCGCATTTCCCGGCCGGCACCGGCATCTGGCATTACCTGCTGACCGCGCCGCTCGGCCTCGTCCCCTGTCCCACCCTGTCGATGGTAATCGGCGTGACCATGCTTCTTGGCGGCCTTGGCTCGAAAAGCTGGACACGCGTCCTCGGCGCCGCCGGCATACTCTACGGCAGCTTCGGTGCTTTCAGGCTCGGCGTCACCGTCGACATCGTGCTGCTCGCCGCGGCGATACTGCTCTTCGCGCTCCCGACGCGTGATGCGCAGCAAGCGGTCCCGACGCAGGACGGCACGGCGGATTGAGCAACGATATCACGCATGCGCAGCGCCGCGCAGTCTCGCATGTTGCCCCACCGATGAAATCCGGCTATATTGTAATGATCGGGGTGTAGCGTAGCCCGGTATCGCGCCTGCTTTGGGAGCAGGAGGTCGTCGGTTCAAATCCGGCCACCCCGACTAAGTCATTGTCCCACAACATATTCGCTGAACTTGCGGTACGTTTACGGGACGGTTTGTGCGGCCTGCATCATTCTCCGGTGCAGGCCGTTGTTGTATGTTATCACTAGTTATGCTGTAGACCATCCTGTATCGCAGAAAAAATAGGACCTGTTTCACAGAATCAGACAGGTGCTACACTGGTCCAACAGAGTGTATCAACCGCAATCGATTCTGCGGTATTCTCTCTCGCCTGTGGTGGTCTTGGGACTGTACTAGTAACCGGTGCGGGTGATTTTTCTATCAGACTGGTGGATCCAAAACAGGGAGTGACTTTTCACCTTTGAGCAACGACAGGATCGATGCATCTTCAAAGGTCTTGATTCCATGCTTTCGATTGTTGTAAAAATACGACACGTGGCCCACTGAGTCATTCCGCCATGCAGTAGCGATCTCGTCTACACTAGCGTAGTGTCCGTCCGTAGTAAGAGTCGGCTCAGTAGCCGTCATCAAAAGCATATCAAAACCGCTAAGTTTCTGCATTGTTTCATCATCAACTGGCCATTCAATTTGTGCCAAACCCGATTCTGGATCCAAGATCTGAGCTTCTCCGACCGCAGAAGGAACTCTCCGGTATAGCTGCCTTTCTGCAGTTACCTTTTTCTTCCAGGCATCCAAGAAAGCTTGTGGTACGTCTTGTTCTGGATTGCATAGCAGACATATCCTTCCCCAGAGGGATGCAATGCCCTCAAGACGATCTGAATTGCGTTCAGCTGCCCAAAGGTGTTCCGCCTCTGTAATGAGATGCTCTGGAACGCAGCATTCGGTTCGTGCTGGCACCACTAGTGCGGTTCCAAATTTTTCCTGCACCGAGCAGGAGTTGGAGAATACCATCGTATACGTATCGCTACGAGTGCTAGATCGTCGACCATAACGGATCGGGACTCTGACTGTGCGTTGGTTTGTACAACCAAGGCGATCCTGGCGCCAATGGCAACGCACTGGCGAGCCATCCCAGCGGAGTGACCCGATAATTAAAATTCCGAT
>CAJXSA010000500.1 GCA_913060595.1 uncultured Ignavibacteria bacterium | reverse complement strand
GTTTCTCCGGGTGCGAGCATCCGCCTGCCGGTGCGCTACGACCCGATGCATGCGGACTCCATCCCGCATGCGGCGGCTTTCCGTGTCGTGGTCGGCCCCTGTCCCGATACTGTCCGGGTCACACTCGAGGGCAGGGCGATCCAGCCGGTGTACAGGACGAATCCCGATTCCCTGCTCGTCATCGGTCCGGTGCCGCTGAACATCGACATCGAACGGACCGTGGGTATTACCAACGTCGGCTTCGACCACGTCACGGTCAGCGGCGTGGAATTCCGTCCGCCGGTCGCAGGATTGCAGCTGCTTTCCCCCGCGGATTTCCCGCTGCAGTTCGACACCGGCGACTCGCTGGGCGTGCTGCTGCGGTACCGCGCACCCGTGCGTGACAGCATCTGGACACAGCTGCGATTCGCCTGGTCCGATCCCTGTCCTGACACCCTGGTCATGCCCGTTCTGCTCGTCAGCGATCAGCTCCCGTTCGCCGCGCATGTCGATTCCCTGCTCTTCGCCGAGCAGATCTGCGAGGATGCCGTGATCGACAGTTTCGCGCTGCGCAATGCGGGACAGGAAGCGCTGCTGATCAACCGCACGGACATCACCGGACGCGACCCGGGACATTTTCGCCTGCTCGCGCCGCGGCTCCCACTGCAGGTGGCCCCCGATTCCATCGTGCATTTCGTGCTCGCCTATGACGCCCCGGCGAACGGGGAGAGTCTCGCCGAGCTGCGGCTCAGTCACAACGACTCCACCGTGTTCGGTGAGAGCACCGTACGCCTGATCGGCCGCCGCAGCGTGCGCACGCTCACGGTCGAAGGCGACACCCTGCGGCCCCTCGCACTCTGCGTCGGCGCACCCGACACGCGGCGCTTCGTCTTTCGGAATACACACGATGCGGCGCTGCAGCTGACGGGCGTCAGTCTGGAAAGCGGCGCACCCTTCGTCACGCTGCGGCACGATGCGCTGCCATCGTCCGTGGCACCGCAGGGAAGTTTCACGCTGCATGTCACCGCACAGGTCCCGCTGGATACCGTCGTCTCGGTGGTCATACGTGCGACGATGGAGCCCTGCGGAGTGGAATATCTCCTGCGCTTCGATGCAGGCGTTTTTCATCCCCTGCTTACCGTGCTGCCCGATCCGCTGGATTTCGGCGTCCGTGCCCTGGCGGATACCAGCACGATTTCCGTGCTCGTGCACAACACTGACAGCATCGACGTGGCCGTCGATTCCGTGTACCTGCGAGACGTCGGCGGGGCACTGTTCGTGGCGGAAACGCCTTCCTGGCCGTCCGCGCTGCAGCCGGATTCCCTCCTCCGCGTGCGCTTGAAATTGCGCATGGTCAAGGATACCGGGCGCCATACGGGCAGTCTCTGTGTGCGGCTCTCGGATCCCTGTCCCGACACGCTCTGTTTCCCGCTGTCCGCGATCATCTCCGGAGATGCACTGCTCGTGAACCGGGACACGTCCGTGTTCTCCTTCGCCTTCTGCGATTCGCTGCTGTGCGACACCGTGCTCGTCAGCAATCCTCTCAGTGACCCGCAGTACGTGAGCGCCGTCGTTCTCAATCCCGCCGTGTTCTCCGTCACGCCGGACTCCGCCGTATTGCTCGAAGCGGGGGAAAGCGCCGCATTCGTGCTCTGTGCCCGCCAGCCCGCTTCGGCGGAGGCGCGCGGCCAGCTGCTCCTGCAGGGCGCGAACGGCACGCTGGCGGCTGTGGAACTGCTTGCCCGACGCAGCGCGGGCGGACTGCTGCTTCCCGACACCGTAGACGCGGGGAATCTTGCGTACTGCGAAGACTCCCGGGAGTTCGTGCTCCGCATCGAGAACTCGGCGGTGCTGGACGAGGAAGTGTTCACGATGCAGCTCGATCCAGGTCCGTTCGACATCATCACCCGGCCGCCGTATTTCGTGCGCGCGGGCGGCGGAGTGGATGTGCGCCTGCGCTATACGCCGCAGGGCTCCGTGGGCGGCAGCACGTATGTTCTGACGCTCCTGAGCAGAACAGGGGGATGCACCCGGACGTCCACCGTCGTCCTGACCGGCCGCCGCGGCGCTTCGTTCATCGAAGCGGTGCCGATGCCGCTGCTGTTCGCCAACGTCGTTGCGGGGAACAGCCAGACGCGCACGCTGCAGCTGCGCAACAGGGACATGCAGGGACTGCGCGTGGCGGACATGTACG
>CAJXSA010000499.1 GCA_913060595.1 uncultured Ignavibacteria bacterium | reverse complement strand
GTCCACAGTTTTTTCCCGGTATTGTCGATTATCTGTGCGTACACACGCGTTTTTCCCGCGGAACGCCCGTCCTCCCACGCGATGCCAAGCAGTCCCGTGCCGATGGTCGCCATGCCGGGATTGGCCTGACCGCCCGATGTCGCGGTCGCGCCAAACGACGCCGCTTTCGTTCCGTCGGGATTGATCACGACGACCTGCAGCGTGGGGACCGATCCGGAGCTCCAGTCGTAGTAAGAGAGAAACGCCTTTCCCGTCCCGTCGGCGACGAGCGCCGGCGCATCCTGCGCTCCGCTGGATGGGGACATCGTGATGCCGTTGGCCTGCCAGTACTGTCCCCCGTTGGCACCGAGGCGCTGCGCGACCACGTCGTACTCCTGGTTGTTGTAGAACGCCCATGCGACGTAGGCGCCGCCGCTGCCGTCACTCGTGATGCAGGGCGCACTCTCGAACTGGTCGGAGTTGCTCAGCATGATTTCCTGCCCCCACACCGGTGCCCCGTTCGCATCTATTCTCTGTGCATAGATATGACCGTCCTGACTGCTGCTCACATGCGCGCTCCACGTGACGATTGCGCCATGCTGCCCGTCGCCGGTGAGTTTCGCATCGGTCTGCTGGGCCATGCCTGTCGCCACGGTCACCCCGTCCGATTTCCAGAGAATGTTTCCGGAGGAATCGATGCGCTGGGCGAACACGTCGAGATCCGCATTGCGCGGATCGCTCCAGACGATGATCGCACCGCCCGCGTCGTCGGAAATCATCTGCGGATCCAGCTGTGCGTTGAATGCGGGACTGATGGCGACGCCGTTCTCCGCCCAGCGCACGAAACCGTCACTGTCGACACGCTGCGCGAAAATCTTGTAGAAATTCTGTCCCTCCCGTTCGTCGGCCCAGCACATGATGGCCCCGCCCTTCCCGTCGTCGACAATACGCACGAATTTCTGATTGTTTCCTGCCCGGCAGATGGGGGTGTTGGACGCAGGGTCGGAGTTCCATTGCCCGTGCGCGACAAGATGGGGAGTAAAGAATGTGATGGCTGCGATGAGAAGCGTACGCGATGCGGTCATGGCTGCTCCTGCCCTGTTGAATGAGTGAGGGTACCCGTCATGCGGAAGACGGGGGAAATGCGCATCCGTTTCGATGCCCGGTGAGGGCAGAACGACGCTGCCATGCGGGGAAGCGAACGGTGCGTGTGTCTGAGCGATGAAACTGTGGATCGAACTGGAACCTACGTATCACCGGAGCGAGACGCAAGCGTCGAAAGCATGTCGCATTCCGCACGCTCAGAGGCGTATCACCCCAGAGAGAACATTGCCGGAACCAAGCAAAATCCGGCCGTGTTGAGTCTGTCATACCGGTCGTTCATCAATGCACAGGACAATGGAACAACTCGTCACTTCGAATTTCCGCCTCGGCATCATCGCCGGCGGACAGCTGGGCAAACTCCTGGCGCTCGCCGCGAGCAAATGGGATGTGAACACCTACGTGCTCGACGAGGACGAACACTGTCCCGCTTCCACCGTGTGCACGCGCTTCGTGCAGGGGAGCCGGCTTTCGTTCGACGACGTGATCGCCTTCGGCCGCAGTGTCGACATGCTCACCTTCGAGATCGAGGACATCAACATCGACGCGCTGCAGGCGTTGAAGGCGGAAGGAAAACGCATCGTCCCGGACCCGGACGTACTCGCCGTTATCCAGGACAAGGGACGGCAGAAGGAATTTTACGCCGCACATGGCATACCGACGGCTCCCTTCACCCTGTATGACGGCGCCGACGACATGCGCCGTGCCGTAAAGGAGGGCACGCTCGGGCTTCCCTTCGTGCAGAAACTCCGCCGCGGCGGCTACGACGGGAAAGGCGTTGCCGTGATCGAATCCGATGCGCAGCTCGCCGATCTGCTCGACGGTCCCTCTGTCGTGGAAGCGCGCGTGAACGTACAGAAGGAAATCTCCGTCATCGCCGCGCGCAACGCCCGCGGCGAGGTCCGCTGCTATCCCGCCGTGGAAATGGTGTTCGACGCACGGGCGAATCTCGTCGACCGCCTCTTCTGTCCCGCGGACATCCCCGGTGCGGTGCAGGCGGAAGCCGAACGCATCGCGACCGATCTCATTGCCGAGCTCGAGTTCAGCGGCGTGCTCGCCGTGGAAATGTTCGTCGACGGCCACGGCGCCGTCCTCGTCA
>CAJXSA010000498.1 GCA_913060595.1 uncultured Ignavibacteria bacterium | reverse complement strand
TCCGCCGTTTTTCAGTTCCACAGCGGCCACCTTGCCAGCACGCACCCCGTTGACGGAGACCTGATCGCCGACATCGAGTCCCGCCGAGACGGGGAAGGAAATACGGATCGGGTATTCGGCCCGTCCCACACTCCAGTCCTTGAAAACAAAGAAGCCGGTGAATAGCACCAGGATGCCGACAAGCACTGTCAGTCCCACTTTTATTTCATTGCGCTGCTGTTCCTTCACGAATCTTCCATGTCATGGCTGGAAAGAAAAACGGGCGATCTGAGCGATGCCCGAAAAAAAATACATAATCCCCGTGACCGGGGCAATGCACTACTCGGGCTTTCCGCCGAAGAGTGCGTCGAGCGGATTTCCCTTGGGGCGGTTCGCCACGACATACTTGTCGTACATCTCCTGCAGCTTCACTTTCGAAAGCCGGTCGAGGTCTTCGTCGTCCTTGTCCCGCTTGCGATACATGTCGAAACGTTCCTGTTCCCCCCGGGTCATGCGATGCTCATAATCGCGGAGCTCACGGATCAGTTTATGCTGTTCGACACTGGTCATGCTTTACCTCTCTGTTGTCACACGCGTTCGTTATTCAGCATCGGATCAAACGCATCCCGCAGGCCGTCACCGATGAGATTGAAGCACACCACCACGAGAACGATTGCGAATCCCGGCAACGTGGAAATCCACCATGCATGGGAGAGAAAGTCCTTTCCCTCGAAGATGATGTTTCCCCAGCTGGCGGTGGGCGGCTGCACTCCGATATTGAGAAAGCTCAGTGCGGCCTCGACGAGGATGATTCCTCCTATGCGCAGCGTGGCGTTCACAATGATGGGAGTGAGAATATTCGGCAGGATGTGGCGTGAAAGTATGCGCGCATGTCCCAGCCCGAGTGTGCGCGCCGCGAGGACGAACTCGCGTTCCTTCACCGAAAGCACTTCACCGCGCACGAGGCGCGAGATGCCCATCCATGATGTGAGACCGAGCACCAGCACGATGAGTATCACCCTCGGCACGGCGATGCTCTCAAATGCAGAAATGATGATCAGAATGAGAAAAAGTGCGGGAAATGCGAGCAGCACATCGACGATGCGCATGAGTATGCTGTCTGCATAGCGACCGAAGTACCCTGCGAGCAGGCCGATGAACGTTCCGAGTGAGACCGAAAGCAGCACGGCGATGAAACCCAGGCTCAGGGAAACACGCGATCCATAGAGAATGCGGCTCAGGATGTCTCGACCGTATCCGTCCGTCCCCATGAGATACGTGCGTGTGCTGGCGAACTCCTCCGGATCCGCGCTCGCCATCTGCGCGACGGGGATGGAAACCAGGCTGTCCTTGACCGTCGCTTTCACATCGGCTCCTTCGACCCGGAAGGCGTTGACCGCCCACTCCCTGCCGAATCCTTCGTCCGCAAGCTCCCGGTTGACCGCGACAAGATCGCGCACAACGGAAGGATACTCGGTCTCGAGCCGCAGGGACTCGATGCCGAGCGTGCGGAAGCGATCGCTGCGCAGATGAAGAACGGTCACGCTGCTGAACGGGGGCTTGAACTTGGTGACGAGACCGTCCTGAAACGCGTTGGGATGGAACGGAGCGAGGAAGGGACAGAGAAATGCGATGGTGTACAGCAGGATGACGATCACCATGGCTGCCGCGGCGATGCGGTTCTTCTTGAATTCCCGCCACGCGAGTGTCCACTGGCTCATTTCATGCTCGTTGCCGTCGAGCACGATGCGCTGAAGGCGCCGGCGATTCAGCCTCCACAGCAGCAGCGGCATGCCGAGGAGGAACAGCGCGGCGATCCAGTGCTCGATAACATCTCCGCGCATGTACAGGGCGTTGTGATCGAAATCCATCAGAGTGAGGAACACGCTGAGCGACATGGATTCGATCGAATCGAAAAAAGACTGCAGGTTGAGGAGCAGGAGCACCGGGAACAGCAGGAAATATGCCAGCAGCATGCTGCCAAACGTCTTCTTCCCCAGGGCGATGAAACCGATGCCGGGAATATTCCGCTCAGCCCATGAGCTGTAACCGCGCAGCTGCCGTGTCGCACGCTCATTCATAGCGTATCCTCGGATCGACGATAGCGTAGAGAATGTCGGCGAGGAGATTGCCTGCGATCACCATCACGCCGGAAACGAGCGTGCAGGCGATGATAAGCGGATAGTCGCGCGCGAAAATGGCATCGACG
>CAJXSA010000497.1 GCA_913060595.1 uncultured Ignavibacteria bacterium | reverse complement strand
CGCGAAGGCCAAAAGGGTTGCAGGCAGATGGTTTCAGGAGACAAAATACGAAAAAACACGCCCGCATATCCGGAAAACGGAACAATACCCGTGCGTTTGCGTCTAACACACCTGCACACAATCGGAACACAATCCCACACGCGATATACACGGAGACATGTCATGAAACGAATACTGATTCTTATCCCGGTTCTGCTTTTTCTCGTCGCCGGCGGATATCATGCCGCCTCCTACGCCTCAACGTCACGGGGGGGCGATGAGAAAAAGGAAAGCCGCGGCGCCTGGCTGGGAGTGAAACTCAAATCCATCGAAAAAATCGTCGACGGTAAAAGCGAGAAGAGTACCGGTGCGCTGGTCGACGAGGTGATAGAAGACAGTCCAGCCGACTCCGCGGGCATCGAGGCGGGCGACGTCATCATCGCCTGCGGCAACGTGGAAATCGCCGACGCGGACGACCTGGTCAAGGCCATGCGCGGCAGCACGCCCGGCACGGTCACAAACATCACCCTCCTCCGCGACGGCGCTCAGAAAACCCTGTCGGTGCGCCTGGGCACGGCGAAGCAGCGCATGTTCCGCGTGCAGAAGCGCATCACACGCCCCAATGTCCTTCGCGTGCCGCGACCCCCGCGACCCCCGAAAATGACATGGCATCAGCGCACGAACTATGGTTTCTATCTCGAGACGCTCAATTCCCAGCTGGCGGAGTATTTCGGTGCTCCCGATGGCAAAGGCGTGCTCATCGAGAAGGTGCGCGAAGACAGTGACGCCGCCAGGGCCGGCTTCAAGGCCGGGGATGTCATCACCCGCGCCGGGAAGAAAACGGTCGAGAACGTCTCGGATTTCAAGCATGTGCTCGGCGCGTATGACGCGGGCGAGAAGATACCCGTCCAGGTGCTGCGCAAAGGCAAGAGCAAGAGCATCGAGCTCGAGGCGAAGGAATTCGACGAGGAAGAGCATGTCATCATGAAGCACTTCGGTGACATGGGCAACATGGAGTTCGAATGGCATGGGGACGACGAAGAGATTATTCACCTCGGCGGCCTGTCAGGACTGGAGGAGCTCGAGGACATGGACCTCGACATGAACGTCGATGTTGACGTGGATGAACTCGAAGACGGTGTGCGCCAGCTTCGCATCATGCTCAATGGAAAGGAACTGGAGCTCAAGGAACTGCAGGAAGAGCTGCGCGAGCATCTGCAGGATGTCGAAGAGCGTATCCGCGTCGAGGTCGAGGAAGGGGAGGATGGAGAGATGGAAGTGCGCGTCCGGAAAATCTGAACCGGCATCACAACACACAGAACGCAGCACCCCCGTCCCGCATATCGCGGAACGGGGGTGTTGCCGTTTCAGGGAAGGGGGATCAGATGTCTTCGTCTTTCCTCTGCCTGTATTCGGCCCGCGTGCGGGCTTTTTCCATCTGCCGCTCGATGATGCGGTCGGCCAGCGCGGGTGCGATATCCGGAAGCGGGGTGTCGCGGAAAATCGTGGCGACACTGGCTTCGGAAACGTCGACCCGGTACAGGATGTGCATCAGGCGCTCGGTGTTGCCGCTCAGAAGTTCGACGATGCGTTCGATCAGCATGGCGCGGAAGGCGCGCGCACGTTCCTCCTCGCTGCTGTCCGCATCCGGGAGGTCTGCGAGGTCGAACTGCGCGGCGATGACGCGGCTGCTGTCGGCGAACAGGGAAAGTGACGACATGCGGATCCTCTACTTGAGCAGGAAGTTTTCGAAAAACAGTATCGTGGACCACATGAAGTAGTCACGGTTGTTTTTCTTCCGGAAACCGTGTCCTTCGTCCTTCGCGAACATCGTCCACACCGGGATGCCGTTGTCGGCGACGGCCTGCACGATCTGCCGCGCCTCGCTGGCGGGCACGCGCGGGTCGTTTTCCCCCTGTGCGACGAAGAGGGGACTGCGGATTTTGTCGGCATTGTTCGTCGGGGAGATTTTCAGCAGGAATTCCCGCATGGCGGGATCGCGCTCGTCGCCGTATTCGACCCGGCGCAGGTCGCGGCGGTAATCCTGTGTGTTTTCGAGGAAGGTCACGAAGTTGGAAATGCCCACCACGTCCACGCCGCATTTGATGCGATCGGGGTAGGTGGTCATCGAGGCCAGCACCATGTAGCCGCCGTAGGAGCCGCCGAACACCGCGACGCGTGATGGATCCAGGTCGGGCTGCGTGGCGATCCAGTCGAGCAGCGCGCCGATGTCCTGCACCGATT
>CAJXSA010000496.1 GCA_913060595.1 uncultured Ignavibacteria bacterium | reverse complement strand
CCACGCCCTCACGCGATCAGGTTGCAATATCATCGGAATCTCTCCTGTCTTCTATCAGTACAATACAAGGACAGGCGTGGCGGAACAATGGAACAAAATATGATAAGATGGACTATATCCTGATGATATCCGGTTTTCCCCTGCACGAAACAGTCGAGAGCGTGATGATGTTACCAATCCGAATCCCTGAAGGCTTCAAGAACGAAATTCTCTACATTGTGCCACCACCCATTCTGGAGAGTATGCGGATGCACCCGCTGCTGCACCAGAAGCAGAAGAACGCCGTGCAGTTCACACCGGGAAGGGACGAGGGCAGACGCATCGCCGGTTTTCGCAGGGGAGGGGAACTGACCTCGGCCCGCACAGGCAGCGACGCAGTCAGCGGATTCTACGTCCTTTCCCTCCGCTGCGCTCTGCCGCAGGGTGCCGCGCTGCCCGCGGAGGCGGCGAATGTGCTCACAGTCCGTGTCGGCGGTCCGGCGGGTGGGGGGGAATGGAAACTCACAACGGACATGCTTCGCCGTGCAGCGACAGCGCAGAAAACGGAAGCCATGGAGATCGTCCTCGGGCGCCTGCGCATCGAGGGTGACGGCTCGCGGGGAAGCACGGTCGTGCGCGGGCAGGACGACACGGCGCCCGACCCGGGCTACAATCAACGCATACCCGTTTCCGACGCGGTGGATATCTCCATCACATACGAAGGTGGGACCGCGCTGCTGCTCGACGCCGTGGTGCTCAGCGATGAACGTGCCTTCGCCCTCTTCAATCCGGGACATGCGCAGGCCGCCGTCGCACATGCGGGCATACGCAGGGATATCATCGAACGCCTGCGCCTGCTCGGTGCAGACTCCACCGCGGAATACCCCGCGCTCAAATACCTGGAGATGGCCGAGAGCATCCCGGCCAACGGAAATTATCCCGTGGCGCGTCTCATTGGCAGTTTCCTCACGGATATGGCCGGGACGGCGCGTCCGCCCGTCCGTCCGCATCTGTATGCGACAGCGGGTGGGCTGCGCTACACCGAGGCCGTGCGCATGGGCGGCGCGGCCATGCGCGGCATCGTCGACGGCCGCTACGCGTATCTATTCGAAGACAGCTACGGCGTGCGTCCCGGAGACCCCGGCTACTATGACACGCTGTATTTCCCCGTTCCCTACATCGAGGGCGGACGGCATAATTACACGAACGGACAGCAGTACTCCGAGTGGTACCGCATGTTCGCGCTCTCGCGGAAAACGCATGGCGTCACCGCGTGGCTGCCGCCGATACAGAATCACAGCTGGCTGTTCCGGCACGGCTGGCCTCGTGGTCCGGTGGCCGATACCACGTGGATGTACGAACCCACCGCCGCCGAACTGCGTTTTTCGGGACTGATGGCGCTGTGCTACGGTGCGAAAAGCATGATGATGTATCAGCTGGGCTCCTGGCCCGGACGCGCACAGCTTCCCGTGGTGCGTGACCGGGCGACGTCCGCATACAACGACATGGGCGCCATCGGTTTTCTCGATCCGCATGATCATGCGCCGAGGACACAGGACACCAACGGGGAAAGCAAGTGGGATTCGGCACGCGTCATGATTACCGACGTGCTTCAGCCCCTGGGTGCGCTGCTTCACGACAAACAGTGGGAGAACGGCTACAATCTGCACCGGCACGAGCCTGACACGCTTGGCGGACTGCTCCTCCGCGCGCATGCGTTTACGGATTGGGACGCGATGCGCAGTGATGCGCGGAAGCGGACGTTCGTAGAGGCCGGGGAGTTTTCCGAACCGGGAGAGCCCGGCGTGCGTTACCTGCTCGTGATCAACAAGCGCGTCGACGCGGAGGGCGGCAGGCGTTTCCTGCTCGAATTTTCGGACCGCGTACGCAGTGCTGCCATCGTGTACCCGTCCGACGTGCGGCCCGTGGACAGCCTCGGGGAAGGGGACAGCTTCGATATCATGCCGGGACATGCGGTGCTGCTGCGGCTGGCGCTGGCACAGCCCCGCTGATGCGCGGGTGGTATCCTCCGGTCCGTGGCAGCGGAACCGGGAACTGGCGGATTATATTCATGGTACCGTTTTTATGCCCTGTAAAATGACACGTCACCGTGCAACAAAGAATGGGAGCAGGCGTATCACAGAGTGCATAATATCCTCCTTCAGCCCTTTGAGGTTCCTTCCACCCCCGAAAAGGGCTGAACTTTTTTTATCCCTTGATTACTTGATTATTCTCCGGTACCGCATCACTGCCG
>CAJXSA010000495.1 GCA_913060595.1 uncultured Ignavibacteria bacterium | reverse complement strand
GCGCTCCTCACCTCGCTCGCCGAGGCCCACGAGCTCGCGGGCAACGCCGTCACGGCAGAGGTTGTTCGTCGTGTACGTCAGTGTGCAGTGCGGCGGCGTGCCGTTGAGCGCGTCGACGAGTTCCTGCACGGTCTGGTCGGCGTTGTTGAAGTACTTTCCTCCCGTCTGATCGGCGAGATTGCGCATGTCCTGGTCGTTGCCCACGGCATTGATGCCGAGGCAGTACACGGGAATCTTCGCCGCCTTCGCGAGTGTGATCACGTCGTTGAGATTTTTCGTGCCGCCGTCGCCCCTGCCGTTCGAGAGCACGAGCACGCCGCGGGAAAGATGGATGCCGTCGTTCGCGCAGTAGGACACGCCGGAATAGACGCCGTCCCACATGTGATTGTCACCGCCCGTGCCCGTGAGGGCATCGATGCGCTGCGTGAGCAGGGGTATGATGTGCGTGAACTCCTGCTGCAGCAGCTGATTCCCGTCATAGCGCAGGACCGCCGTCTCGTCGGTCAGTCCGTTCATGCGCTGCGCGATGCGGCTGGCGACGCCTTTCGCGAAGCCGATGTCACCGGCGGACATCGAGGAGCCGACGGCGATGACGATGGTGAGCGAAAAGCTCTTCGTGGGAAGCGGACAGCTGTAGTGAAGGGGTCCCTGGTCGATGCCGTCCTCGATGAGACGAAAATGTGTGCTGTCGAAGTCACGCGTAATCACGTTGCTGAATCGTGTGACGACGTTGACCTTCATGTCGGGAAAACTGCCGGTGTCCACCGTGTCCACGGTGATATCCAGCTGCGCATGCGCCGACGGAACAAGCAGCACAGAAAACAGCAGCAGCGCGGCGAAACCCTTGCAATACTTCATATGGGGACCCTCAATAGATTCATGGAGCGCAGTAACAAACAGTTAAAATACGCAACAGGGCAATAATTTCAAGGCGAATCACCATGCGGCGGAAGCACACCTTGTCTCTGCCCTCCGGTATCGGTATTTTGCTCTATTCATCATTCAACAACGGACCAGTCATGATCAAACCGGAACAGCTGTTCTCTGAGGCAGATAAGAAACGCATCGCCGACGCGGTGAAAGAGGCCGAGTCGCGCACGTCGGGGGAGATCGTTCCCTATGTCGTGGGACGCTCGGACAGCTACCCCGAGGCCTGGCTGCGCGGCGGATCGCTGGCGGCCTTCCTCGTGCTCTTCGCCTTCTCCGTCATCAATATCGGAACGGACTGGTGGCTGCCCCTCACACTCGCCGAAGTGGCCGCCATCGCGGTGCTGGCCTTCGGCATCGGCGGACTGCTCGTCTCCTACATTCCGGTGCTCAAGCGGGCCGTCATTCCCGACGCGATGGAACAGCAGCGCGTCGACGAGCGGGCCTCCCTGGCCTTCCTCGAAGAAGAGGTGTTCAACACGCGCGAGCGCACGGGCATACTCATTTTCCTCTCGCTGTTTGAGCGCCGCGTGTGCATGCTCGGCGACAAGGGCATCAACGAACTCGTACAGAAAGAGGAATGGGACGAAATCGTATTCATCATCGTCAACGCGATGAAGAACGGCGCCCCCGCCGAGGGCATGCTCGAAGCCGTGTGGAAATGCGGACAGCTGCTCGAACGCCGCGGCGTGGAAATCCGTCCCGACGACACCAACGAACTTGACAACACACTCCGCACCAGCGACACCTGAGCGAGGCATCATGAAACGCATCATCCTCATCGTGCCGCTGCTGCTGACCTCCGTCCTGCTGGCACGCGCGCTTGAAATCCCCTATCTCTCCGGCCACATCAACGACACGGCGCACATGCTCGGCACCGACGCGGTGGGCGAACTCGAACAGCGCCTGCGTGCATACGAGGACAGCACCGGCAACCAGATCGTGCTGCTGACCGTTTCCTCGCTCGAAGGTGAAGTGCTCGAGGACTACACCATGCGTGTGGTCGAGACCTGGAAGCTCGGGCAGAAGGACGTCGACAACGGCGTGCTGCTCTTCATCGCGCGTGACGATCGCAAGCTGCGCATCGAAGTGGGCTACGGACTCGAAGCCTCCGTCACCGACGCGGCATCGTCCTACATCATCAACAGCGTCATCACTCCGCTGTTCCGGCAGGGAGAGTTCGAGGAAGGCATTCGCCAGGGACTGCTGGCACTCATGGAGGCAGCCGACGGCACACTGTCGCAGGACACCATCGCGAGCGGCGAAGATGACATGGCGGGCATGGCCTTTTTCCTCATATTCTGGCT
>CAJXSA010000494.1 GCA_913060595.1 uncultured Ignavibacteria bacterium | reverse complement strand
TCGAAGGCGGGGAAGTCGCCGAGGAAATGCCGCGACACCACGGTCGCGATGACAGAGGAGATGACGATGGGACTGAACTGCGCCACGCCGAAATCTCCGAGGATGATCTCCACGCTGAACAGCGCGCCGGCAACCGGGGCGTTGAACGCGGCGGCGATGCCGGATGCCGCACCGCAGGCGACGAAGGTTTTCGTGCGGCGGGGATTGACGCGCAGCAGCTGTCCCACTGCGGAGCCTATCGACGAACCGATCTGTATGACCGGTCCTTCGCGACCGACCGACCCGCCTGCGCCGATGTACACTGACGAGGCGAAGAGCTTGGCCAAAACCACGCGCGGCCGGATTTTGCCGTCGCGCAGCGCGATGGCCTCCATGACTTCCGGCACGCCGTGTCCCTTCGCCTCGCGGGAGAAGTAGTACACGATGAAGCCGACGATGGCACTGCCGATGACAGGGATGCCGATTTTCAACAGCACCGGAACGGTGTCGAGATGCTGCAGCGTCAGCTCCCAGCTTCCCCAGAACAGCATCTTGAACAGCTTGATCATCCACTGTATGGCAACCGCGCCGAGCCCGCCGAGCAGTCCGATGATCACCGCGACGATGACCATGAAGGTGTGCTCGGTGCCGCGGAAACGGTGAAAATACCGTTCCAGCCCGTTGCGCAGGTTGAAGAGGGTGTCGAGAATTTTCTGTACGAGGGATTGCACGATGGCGGTCGTCAGCTCCTGTTCCCCGGTAAGATACGGATTCTGTGTAAAAACCGGCGTCCGCAGTTACGAATATCAGGAGGAGCGGGATTTTTTTCTCTGCCGGCAGTGATTTTCTGGATAATGCTCTGTCTTATGGAGGAAATTCATCCTACAGGAGTTCCGGCATGCATAGGGTCATTACAGTAATCATCTCTGTTTTCATCGCTGCGACCGCCACCCCGGCGAATGCGCAATCTCCCACATCCCTCTCTCAGGCGCGCACCACGGACGGTGCTGTCCGGCTTCCGACGGAAGGAACGCCCGTTTCGCTGTCGGATCGGTCCGTCCCGCTGCGTGTTCCCCTGCCCGAGGGAATGCAGGCGATCGTCGATCCCGCGACAGGCATGATACACCGCGCCTTCGGACGCCCGCTTCGCATCGACGGCTACGATGCCATCGACGACGGCAACGTGCGCGCTGCGGCGGAGGCCTTTCTCCGTCAGTACCGCGCATCCATCGGCGTGCCCCCGGAAGAACTGCGGCTGCAGCGCTTGACGCGCGTGCGCGACCGCTGGTATGTCACGTGGCAGCAGGTGTATGACGGCATGCCCGTGCTGCTCAGCGAGGTGGAGCTGCGGCTGTTTGCCAATGGCAACGTCACCGCATTCGGAGCGAACGTGTTCCCGCGCATACAGATTGATGCCCGTCCCGCGATCAGCGCGTCCGACGCCTGGTCCTCCGCCGGGCAGGGCCTTGCCGCGGAACAATCGATGCGGAAAGCGGCGCTTCCTCAACCCGCCGTGCTTCCGGTCAAGCGCAGCGGTCAGGTCGACTATCATCTGGTCTATCCTCTCGCCGTCACGGAGGAGGACGGGCGACGCTGGCGTTCCTGTGTCGATGCGGCCACGGGTGAGCTGCTCTGGCGCTATTCCCGCAGTTTCGACGCCGGCGAAGAGGTGGTCGCCCACGGCGGTGTGACACTGGTGCACCCGCATGAGGCGGAACTGACAGACATGCCCTTCGCAGACATGTTCGTCACCGTCGACGGACATCCGTACGTTTCCGACAGGAACGGCCATGTCGCGCCGCTTTCCGGGGCGCAGGGGGACGTCGCCGCCACCTTCGCCGGGCCGTGGTGTGCGGTCAACCTCGTCGACAGGGAAAACGGCGCATTCACGGGGACGCTGCAGACCGGACAGCAGCTGGACCTCACCTGGGATGATCAGAACTCCCATCGCTTCGAACGCATCCTCTTCTATCACACCAATCGCAACCGGCGCTATCTCAAGGAAATCGATCCGAACTTCGACGCGCTCGACGTGCAGATGAAAGTGGAAGTGGAGTTCGACGGGCAGCAGCCCAACGCGTACTCAAACGGGGATGAGGTGCACTTCCTCGCGGTGGGCGACCCGAGCATGCGCATGGCCGCGGCACCGATCGTGCTGTATCATGAACTCGGCCACAGTGTGAACACGCTGATGTATCAGCAGCTCGGTGTCAACGACGGCATGCGGAACATGGTCTGCCAGGAAGGCACGGCCGACTT
>CAJXSA010000493.1 GCA_913060595.1 uncultured Ignavibacteria bacterium | reverse complement strand
ACAGCAACGCGTTTGCCGAGATCGTGAAGCTGGCGACTCAGTAAGCCAATTCTCGACTGTACGACGGGCATTGCATGGAGAGTCGTTCTCACATGTCATGCCCGTTTTTTTTGTTCCCGCAGAAGATGACACTATCTCGCTGATTCCAGAGGAGAAGGATGTGAATGAACGCATAGAACAGCTGCTCGAGGAAATCCGGCAGGCTGCCGCGCAACTCAAGGATGACGCTGCGGTGGAAGCATACCGTATCGCATACCTGGCGCGAAAAGGAAAAATCGCCGCGCTTTTCGATGAGCTGAAAAACGTGCCGAAAGAGGAAAAACCCGCGGCGGGCAAGGCGCTCAACACCCTGCGTCAAAATGCGCAGACGTTGCTTGGCGACGCCGTTGCGGCGCTTGCGGCCGATCAGACCGGTGCCGCAGCAGGCGTCGACCTTTCTCTGCCAGGCCGTCGTCCCGCACGGGGACACATGCATATCGTATCCCAGACCGTGGACGAGATCAGCAGCATCTTCCGCCGCATGGGATTCAGCATTGCCGACGGTCCGGAAATCGAAACGGACTATTACAATTTCGAATCGTTGAATTTCCCGGCGGATCATCCTGCCCGCGATATGCAGGACACGTTTTTTCTCACGAAGAATCACCTGCTGCGCACACATACCACACCGGTGCAGGTGCGTCTGATGGAAAAGTATCAGCCACCGATCCGTGCGATTTTCCCCGGAAAGGTCTACCGCAACGAAGTCATTTCGGCGAGAAGTCACGTGCAGTTTCATCAGGTCGACGGTCTGTTCGTCGACCGCGATGTGACCTTCGCCGACCTGAAAGGCACGCTGGTGACCTTCGCGAAAATGTACTACGGCTCCTCGCTGAAATACCGTTTCCGGCCGAGCTTCTTTCCCTTCACCGAACCGTCCGCGGAAATGGACATCAGCTGCTATCTCTGCGGTGCGAAAGGCTGCCGCGTTTGCAAACACACCGGCTGGCTCGAAATCCTCGGCTGCGGCATGGTGGATCCGAATGTGTTCGCCTCGGTGCACGTGGATCCAGAGGAATACAGCGGCTATGCGTTCGGAATCGGTATTGAACGCACCGCCATGCTGCGACACGGACTCGATGACATCAGGCTTCTCTTCGAAAATGACATGCGCGTCAATAAACAATTCAACTGATCATGCTTTTATCTACGAACTGGCTCCGCAAATACGTTGATCTCCCCGAACGCGTCGAGGAGCTCGAATCACTGTTAACTGACGTCGGCCTGGAAGTTGAATCCATTGAGGACCGGCGCGATGCCTTCAAGAATATTGTGGTCGGTGAGGTGCGTACCTGCGAGAAGCATCCGAATGCGGACAAGCTGTCCGTCTGCACCGTGTACGACGGCGATGGTGAGCATACGGTCGTCTGCGGCGCCCCGAATGTGGCCGCCGGTCAGAAAATCATGTTCGCACGTGTCGGCGCCGTCATGGAAAAGCTCGGCTTCACGATCGACCGCAGGAAACTGCGCGGCGTCGAATCCGCGGGCATGATCTGTTCGAGTTCGGAACTGGGCCTCGATGACGACCACGAGGGCATCGCCGTGCTGGCGACGGATGCCGTGCCTGGTACGCCGCTTGCCGAGCATCTCGCGTACGACGACATCATACTCGGTATCGGGATCACTCCGAATCGCGGCGACGCACTCAGCCACATTGGCAGCGCGCGTGATATCGGGGCGGTCACCGGTGCTCCGCTGCGCATCCCGAGCGTGCCTGAATCCGCAGGGGAGGCAACGGCCGATGATTTCGAAATCGTGATCGAGGATGCTGACCTCTGTCCCCGGTACTCGGCCGCGATTCTCGAAGGAGTGACTGTGCAGGATTCGCCGGAATGGCTTTCGCGCGCCCTGACCTCTGTAGGCATTCGTCCCATCAACAATATCGTCGATGTGACGAATTATGTCATGATGGAGATTGGCCAGCCAATGCACGCATTCGATTTTCGTCAGATCGAAGGGAGTCGCATCGTTGTCCGCCCCTCGATTCCCGGTGAACGCTTCATCACCCTCGACGACGAAACGCACGATCTTCCGGAGCGCTCCCTGCTGATCTGCGACGCAGAAAAGCCCGTTGCGCTGGCCGGCGTCATGGGCGGACAGAACTCTGCCGTCAGCGACGACACCACGACGATTCTTCTCGAGAGTGCACATTTTAACGCATCCTCGGTGCGCCGCACCGCCAAACTGCTGCAGATGTCCA
>CAJXSA010000492.1 GCA_913060595.1 uncultured Ignavibacteria bacterium | reverse complement strand
AACGGCTGGAAACAGGCCGGCTACCCCGTCGCCCAGGGCATGCCTGATCCCGAAAACGCACTGGCAGCGTAGTTCACGATATCGCCGTGCCTCGTGCCGTGCTTCCCGTCCCCGTTTCGCCGGGGACGGGATTTTTTTGCCTGATATTGTGGATAGGTCCTTTTTATCGTATTCTGTAATATCAATCAGCCATGTTGCATGTGCGGAGCAATCCACCATGACGCCACTTCACACCCGTTCGCATCCCGGGGGCAGAACGGTGCACCGGGTTCTGTTCACACTCTGCGTTCTCGCCCTGCTCGCACCCTCGACAGCGTCGCTGCAGGCGCGGCAGGCCGGAGACAGCCTCGATATCAAAATCGGACAGATGCTCATGGTCGGCTTTCGGGGACTGACGGTCCGGCAGCAGAGTCCGATCGCACAGGCCATCCGCGATTATCACCTCGGAGGCGTCGTACTATTCGATTTCGATGTCGAAAAGAAAGAGTATGGCAGGAATATCGCTTCCCCGATGCAACTGCTCGATCTGACCTCCGGTCTTCAGGAGCTGTCCACGGTACCGCTGTTCATTGCCGTTGACCAGGAAGGCGGAAAGGTCGCGAGGATGAAAACGCGCGACGGTTTTCCGCACAATATCTCCCATGCCTACATCGGGCAGGTCAACAACGAGGATACCACCAGGTACTACACCGATATCATGGCGCGCTCACTGGCCATTGTCGGTGCCAATCTCAATTTCGCTCCCGTGCTCGACCTGAACGTCAATCCCACCAATCCCGTCATCGGCGCGCTGGGCCGCAGCATCGGGGCGGACCCCGAGCTGGTCACCAGGCACGCGGCGCTCATGATCGAAGCCTATCACGCGTGGGGCGTGCTCTGTGGCGTGAAGCATTTTCCCGGGCACGGCAGTTCGCGCGACGATTCACACCTCGGCTTCGTGGATGTGAGTGACACCTGGTCGGACGACGAACTCGAACCCTATGAAACCCTGTTCGCCCGGAAACTGCCCGATATGGTCATGACCGCGCACATTTACAACCGCGAGATCGATGAGACCTATCCCTCGACGCTCTCGTCGAATACCATTGACGGACTCCTGCGCGATGACCTCGGGTACGACGGGGTGGTGATCACCGATGACATGATGATGAAGGCCATTGCGGATCATTACGGGCTTGAAACCGCGATCAAACAGGCAGTGCTCGCGGGGGTGGACATCCTGCTCTTCGCAAACAACACCTATTCCTATGATCCTGATATCGCAAAAAAGACCTTCACGACGCTGAAAGCTCTCGTCGAGAACGGTGATATTTCGCCGGAACGCATCGACCGCTCCTATCAGCGCATCATGACCCTGAAAAATAAACTCGCGGCGAAGCGCGCGGAACGCTGATCGATCTTGTCTTTTCCCCCGGGATGCATTATATTTCGTTTTCGTATTGAAAACGGAGATACACGCGATATGTACACAGTTTTAATGATCCTGATTCTTCTGATCGGCATTGTCATGACCGGCACCATTCTCATGCAGAATCCGAAAGGCGGCGGACTTTCCAGCGCCTTCGGCGGCGCCAGCGGCGGTTTCGGCAGCATGCTTGGCGTACGGCATGCCTCGGATATTCTCGCCAAGACGACGTGGGGACTCGCCATCGCGATGACCGTGCTGATTTTCGCCGTCAACATGTTTTTCCTCCCCAGCGAGGGAACGCAGGAGAGCATCATTCAGCGCAGCGCTTCCGAGGCGCCCATCTCCCCGATGGAAAAGCAGCAGCAGATGGAGCAGCAGGCGCAGCCGCCCGCGGATGGTGGTCAGCAGGCCCCCGCAGGCCAGCAGGCACCCGCCGGTGAGCAGGCGCCGCCCCCGCCCCCGCCCGCAGAATAATCACGGTATCAGACGCATTGAAAACGGGACCCCACGGGGTCCCGTTTCTGTTCAGGGAGAGTGAAGAATGCCCGTCAGACGACGGATTGCTCGTCTGCGTGATAGCTCGAACGCACCAGGGGACCGGATTCCACGTGAGCGAAGCCCAGCGCGAGGCCCTGCTCTTTCCATTCTGCGAATTCTTCGGGGCGGACGTAACGGTCGACCGACAAATGCTCTTTTGTGGGCTGGAGGTACTGCCCGAGCGTCATGATGTCGACATCGATGGCCCGGAGGTCCTTCATCACCTGCAGGATTTCGTCTGCCTGCTCACCGAGTCCGAGCATGATGCCGGTCTTTGTCACGAGTCCCTGCTGCTTGCACATGTTGAGCACGTCGAGAGAACGCTGGTATTTGGCC
>CAJXSA010000491.1 GCA_913060595.1 uncultured Ignavibacteria bacterium | reverse complement strand
GAGCAGATCGCGAGTGGTTGTGCGGAAACTCATCATGGACCTCCGTTCGAATTCCCTGCGCGAACGAACTTCGCGGAATATGCCGCCTCGCCCGTGAGGTGTGTTACAGATAGATGAGATGTGACGTTAACAAATAATAGAAGGATGGGGGCAGACATGCAACAATTCAGACAGCATTCTCCCGTATTTTTTCCAAAAAAATCCCGGGGATTCATGCCCCGGGATGAACGAATGTCGAATACGGTGGAGGCAGCAGTCTGACCGTTACGATGCCGCCTTCCAGGATGCATAAAAAAGCTCCACATCCTCGATAAAACTCTTGTGACGCTGCTGCCAGGTGAGTGCGGTCTTCGCCTTCCCGGCATCCACCTGCTGATCGAGGGCGAGGGCCTCGGCGAAGGCGCCCAACTCCTGCGCGGCTTTTTCCAGTGAAATATGCGTGATGTCCCCGGCGTACCCCGCGGCACGCGCTGCCGCCGCGGCCATCTCTCCGACCTTTGCACGGGTGTCATCCGCAATCAGAAACACCTCGCCGCGCAGTACCTCCTCGGCGCAGCGCACATAGGCGTGCGCGAGGTCGTCGATATGCACCATGGCCCAGCGGTTCTCCCCGTCTCCCACGATTCGCAGATCACCGTTCTCGGCTCCTTCGAACCACGCGGCGGTCAGTCCTCCCTGCCGGCCGTACACGCAGCCTGGACGAATCACCACGCCATTGATATCCACGGATGATAGCACCATGTCCTCCACCTCCGGCCGCCATGCGACCATGGGGATCGGGGTCAGCGAGGATTCTTCGTTGACCGCGTCATTGCCAGTGTTCCCGTGCACCCAGACACCGCTGGTGTAGAGCAGTGTTTTTTTCGGTTCGTGCTTCAATGCCGCCTCCGTCAGCGCGCGGACCGTGCGACGATCGAGCTCCGCCGCGTCAGGACCGGGGTCCTTGGCGGCGTGCACGAGGATGTGGCAGGGATCCGCCGCCTCGCGGGAGCTCTCCGGATCCTGCATGTTGCCGATGACGGGCTCGATTTCGTGACGAGCGAGCATGTCCGCTTTCTCCGGAGATCGCGTCAGTCCCCGCACGCGATACCCCTGGCGACGAAATGCCTGGGCGACCTGAAATCCGATATACCCTGTCGCCCCGGTGATGAATACATTCATGGTTGTCTCCTGTATCTGATGGAATGCTGATGCCGCGAGGGAACGGCCGTTTCCCGGCCGCGTAAGCGTTCCTGCTCATACAACATCCATGAACATCCGATGGTTCAGGCGACCGTCCGGCGCCCTCCTGTTGCCTGGAACAGGGGGATGGCATGGCCGCGTATCCGAATGACATCCGCATTGAATTCTATTCGTCCCCTCGCTATACTGTGTGCATATGAACAAGGCGAATCGGCGCTCATACATCAGGATCGATGTGCTGCCGCTGCAGATTCTTTCCGAGGATCCGCGCGCAGCGCTGTTCTCCGAGGGTCTGGCAATGGATCTGATCACCGATCTTTCCCGCTTCCGCCTGTTCCGCATCATTCCCTGGAGCACGGCGCGCTCGCAGCACCCTGATGCCTCGACCGACAGCCCGGAACTGGCGGCACTGCAGCTCGACTACGTCGTCAAGGGACTGGCGCGGCAGCAGGACGAGCAGCTGCTGTTCAATATCCAGCTGATTAATGTGCCGGAGAACCGCCTCGTATGGGCGGAGAAATTCCGCGGGGGCTTCGAGGAAATCCTGCAGATCCAGGAGGAGATGGTGCGCAGTATTGTCATTTCACTTCAACGCTTCGTCGAGGACGATCTCCTCGAGGATATTCGCGGCAAGCCCCTGACCAGCATGGAGGTCTACGAATGCTGGCTGCGCGGCTACCGGGAGCTCACGACAGGCACACCCGATTCCAGCGAGGCGGCGCGCCGGTATTTCCGCCAGGCACTGGAGCTCGATCCGCGGTATGCCCGCGCCTGCACCGGCATGTCACTGTCCTATTTCAATGAATGGAGCTGCCAGCTCTGGAGCCGGTGGGAAGTCAGCCGCAACGGCGCCGTCGAGTGGGCGCGCAGGGCGATTGAGCGGGATCCGCACGACCATGTCAGCAACGCAATCCTCGGACGCACATATGTCTTCAGCGGTGAGTATGAAAAAGCCGAACACTATCTTCGTGAGTCCCTCCGCATCAACGACAATGACCCCGAGACCCTGCTGATGGCAGCCTTCGGCTTCGTATACCTGGGACTGCTCGATGAGGCCGAGGCCCTGTACCAGACCGCCCGGGCACTGCGTCCCTCGGACCCTTCCT
>CAJXSA010000490.1 GCA_913060595.1 uncultured Ignavibacteria bacterium | reverse complement strand
CGATATTGACGAACACGTGAAAAAGAAACATTGCGGTGATGCCGATGACCACGAGACTGGAGAATCGAAATTCGATCACGCGTGCGAGGACAATCCCCCGGAGGAAGAGCAGCGTGAAGAATATCAGGATAAGTCCGCCCCCGATAAATCCGAACTCTTCGGCCGGCACACAAAAGATGAAGTCCGTCCACTGTTCTGGCACGAAGCGAAGCTGGGTCTGTGAGCCCTGCAGGTAACCTCGTCCCGACAATCCACCAGAACCGATCGCGACTTTCGACTGGATCACGTTCCATCCTGCACTGAGCGGCGCTTCTGTCGGATCGAAATACACGGCGATCCGTGCTTTCTGATAGGCCGGAAGATGATCATAGAAGTACTGTACGCCGAAGCCGATACTCAGGTTGATTGCGAGAAACATCAGCGCGACCCCGAGTTTCCGCTTGTAGACGTAAAACAGGGCGGACACGACAAGGGCGGCGCCGAGAAAATACCATATGTCGATGATGGAAAGGATGACAACAATGACAGGGGAGAGCAGCGTGAGCAGCAGAAGCATTTCTGCTCCTGCCCAGAACAGCATCGCGAGGAAAATTGCCCAGTAGACCAGGCCTGTGCCGAAGTCGGGCTGCATGAGGATGAGTATCCACGGGAGCGCGACGATGCCTATCGCTTTGAGGAGATCCGCGAATGAACTCATGCTTGTCGTGCTGTCACTCAGGAAGCGAGCCAGAGCAAGCACTGTCGCCACCTTGGCGAATTCGGATGGCTGTATGCCGTAGCTGCCGAACCCGAACCACCCGGCGTTGCCCGCGATGGTTTTCCCGAACAGAAGCACGAGGAGAAGCAGGATAAGCGAAAAACCGTAAAGCAGGTATGCGCTGTAATGGAAAAAACGCGGGGGAGCGAGCAGAATCAGGACGACAGACAGAAATCCGAGCACGGACCAGAATATTTGCTTCTGGAACTTGACGAAGATCGCCGCATCGTGCGTCGCGCTGTAAAGGGAAAGAAGACCGGCTCCCACCAGGAGAAGGACAGGGAGGAGGATGCCGAGATCGATTTTCCGCAGTATTTCAGAGAGAAAACGGGAGACCATCAATCCTCCAGGCCCGCGCGGGCAGGCAGCGCGGACGGCGGCAATTCCGGCTGCAGCGCCGTGCTGTCGCTCTCAAGAGGGGTGTAGGAAGGAGCCCCGAAAAGATACCGCCGTATTATTGCTCCCGCCAGCGGGGCCGCGATCGTTCCTCCGAATCCCCCGTTTTCCACGATGACGGCAACAGCGATTTTCGGGTCATCGAACGGCGCGTAGCCGACGAACCAGGCATGATCAGGGTTGGGCGGATTCTCTGCCGTTCCTGTTTTTCCCGCGACGCGAGTGCCCCCGACACGGGCTGCATAGCCGGTACCGGAGCCGTTGACGGCACGGTACATGCCGCGGTGAATGATATCGAGAACTGCCTGACTCATTGCGAGTTTCTCTGAACGCACCGGTATCGGATCCTCTTCTTCGTCACGTTCGCCGCGTGTTGCACGCACCGCATGCGGTGCATAATACGTGCCGCCATTTGCAATCGCAGCGGTATACGCGGCCATCTGAAGCGGAGTGGTGTTGATTTCTCCCTGGCCGATGCCAAGGTTCACCAGATACCCGATGTTCCAGCGCGTGCCATAGCGTTTGTTGTAGTATTCCTCGGTCGGCAGGATGCCTTTATTTTCATTGCTGATGTCCATCCCCGTTTCGCGACCGAAATGGAACATCGTACCGTACTTCTTGAGATTGTCGAAACCGAGTTTGAAAATGAGCCGATAGAAGAACACGTTGCAGGAGTGTTCGATCGCGGAGACGACATTGATGTCTCCATGTGCACCGTGGCATCCGAATTCCTGTCCGGCGAGCAGGTATGAACCGGGACAATTGATGCGCGTATCGATATCGATGATGCCCTCTTCAAGCGCCGCGGCAGCAACGAGCATCTTGAACGTCGATCCGGGAGGGTAGGCTGCCATCGAGCAGCGGTTGTAAAGTGGAGAATCCGGATCGTCGCGAAGGCCGCTCCAAACATCCAGCGGAATCCGTCCCGAAAAATCACGGAGGTCATAATCCGGCGCGCTGACGAAGGCCAGCACTTCACCGTTCCGTGGATCGAGAGCGACGATGGCCCCTCGCTTGCCCCGCATAAGACGTTCCCCGTAATCCTGCAGATCCATGTCCACCGTGAGGATGATGTCTTTGCCCTCCTCCGCCGGGATGTCGGATCGTCCATGATCGAAGCTCTCGACGACTTTCCCGA
>CAJXSA010000489.1 GCA_913060595.1 uncultured Ignavibacteria bacterium | reverse complement strand
TTATTCTTCACCGGTGGGAAATAATTCAGGAAGCCGGGGCGGCATTCTTCTTCACCGGTGGGAAATAATTACCCGTCGAAGCGCCACCAGAGGCTGATGTAGGGCAGGACGAGTCCGCCGACACCCTGCGGGGAGAAGTACTGCAGTCCGAGCTTGAGACGGAACACTTCCCAGCCCCAGAGCACGCCGCCGCCGAAACGCAGTCCCTCGAAATCGATGTCGTATCCGACGTCGCCGACGAACTTGGTCTTCTGGGAGAGGCTGTGCTCGACGCCCACTGCAAGCGAGGTGCCGCTCGTGCTCGCCTCGGCTTCCACTTCATCAATGTCGACGTCGCTCTCGAAGTAGCTGTAGTTCCCGGAGAAATGCATGCGGGTCTTTGTTCCGATGGCCGTCGTGTAGACGAGGTACGGGGAGAGAGACAGGAAGGAGAACGAACCCCCGGCGTCTGTGAGCGCGTTGAGATCGAAATATCCCACGCCGAGTCCGGCCGCGAAGGCCTGCTTTTCCGTGTCGATGAACGACATCTTCAGGTCCGCATTGTAATACTGGAAAATGAACAGCAGCAGGTTGGTGCCGAGCTGCACGTTGTCCGATATGCCGTATTCTACAGGACCGATGCCGATGGAGAACTCACCGGCATTCAGTGTGTTGCCGGTCGGCATGCTGAGATTGTTCGTTATCGGACGGCCGTCGAAGCCCTCCTTCTGCGCAATTGCGTGCGAGGACATCACGAATACCAGACAAAGCGCGGTAAGAATATATCTCATGGAAACACCTCCGTTGTTTGAAGAATGATGGAATCTCAGTATGTCTGCGTGGCTGCGAGGATAACGATACGGAAGATATAAAAAAACTGATACATGGCAATTGCCGGTGAAGCGTCGGTGTCGCGAGGGCCGGCAATCCGATTATCTGCACTTGTATGAGAAGCAATGAAACAGTCTGGCAGTTTGACCGTATCCTCTTGATACCCCCTTTCTGTCGCCTCACGAAGAAGGGCCGGAGTTGACATTCCATGAAGTCTTGTGGATATTATTCACCTACCCTCACAGATTATGGAGGCACGATATGCAACGTATCCTGAGCGGGACGAGCCTGGCGCTCATCCTGTCACTGTTTCTCATTTCATGCGCCCAGAAGGAGGAAGCCTTGATTCCACGCGCAGATCTTTTCGGCAATCCCGACCGCGCGTCCCTGCGCATCAGTCCCGACGGCCAGTACATCAGTTATCTTGCACCGGTCGACGGTGTGCTGAACGTGTGGGTCGCGCCCGCGGACAATCCCACGCAGGGCAAGGCCGTCACCAGCGACGACAACCGGGGCATCCGGCAGTACTTCTGGTCCTATGCCAGCGGCCGTCTTCTCTACCTGCAGGACGAGGGCGGGGATGAGAACTGGATGCTGCACAGCGTCGATGTCGGGACGGGCGAGGACATGAACCTGACGCCGTTCGAGGAGATTCTCGATGCCGAGGGCAATCCCATCATGCTGCCCAGCGGAAAGAAAATGCGTCCCCGGGTGACCGTGCAGGAAGTCAGTCCCGACACGCCGGAAATGATACTGATCGGTCTCAACAAGCGCGATCCGCAGTATTTCGACCTGTACCGCCTCAATATCCTTACCGGGGACATGGAGATGGTACAGAAAAACGAGCAGTGGGCGGGATTTGTGACCGATGAGACGTATGCCGTGCGTTTCGCATCGCGGATGACCCCGGACGGAGGCAGCGAGTATTACACTCCCGACGGCAGCGGCGGATGGACGCTGTACATGACCATTGATGCCGAGAATCTCATGACGACCGGCCTGATGGGCTTTGACCGTGACGGCAGCACGCTGTACATGCGTGACAGCCGCGAGCGGAATACGGCGGCGCTCATTGCCATCGACATGGCAACGGACGAGCGCACGGTGCTGGCGGAGAACGAGAAAGCGGATATTTCCGGCCTCATGGCGGATCCGGTGACCGGCCGCGTGCAAGCGGTGTCGACGAATTACGATCGTGTGTCCTGGGAAATCCTCGACGACGCCATCGCGAAGGACATCGAGTATCTCGAATCCGTGGTGGACGGCGACATCGCCGTGACATCGCGCACGCGTGATGACAGCAAGTGGGCCGTTGCGTACATCAAGGACAACGGTCCCGTGCGCTACTATCTCTACGACCGCGAAGCGGGAGAGGCGGAATTCCTCTTCACGAACCGCACGTCCCTCGAGGAGTACACGCTGGCCAACATGACGCCGGTGATCATTCCGGCCCGTGACGGTCTCGACCTGGTGAGCTATCTC
>CAJXSA010000488.1 GCA_913060595.1 uncultured Ignavibacteria bacterium | reverse complement strand
GAGCAGCTTGGTCAGCATGCGCACGAAGGCCATGGTGGTGGAGACTTCGCGGTCGTCGGTGCCCGCGTAAAACTCCTCGAACAGCGATTCGTCGGGGGTTTTCAGCTTCGGCGCATTCGTGTTGCGCGAGGGCACGAAGCCGCCGAGGGCCTGTCGCCGTTCGCGCAGGTACTGCATCTCCGCGCTGTCTTCTTCGGGACGATAGAAGGGCGCTTCGGAAACGTCCTCGTCCGAGATGGGAATATTGAATCGCGTGCGGAACTCCTTGAGTTCGTCCTCGTTGAGCTTTTTCTGCTGATGCGTGATGTTCTTGCCTTCGCCGGCCTCGCCGAGTCCGTAGCCCTTGATGGTGCGGGCGATGATGACGGTGGGCGCGTCTTCGCTGTGCACGGCCGCGTTGAAGGCCGCGTACAGTTTCTCGGGATCGTGTCCCCCGAGGCGCAGGCGTCGCAGCCGCTCGTCGCTGTACTGTTCGACCAGCTTGATGATGCGCTCGTCGCTGCCGAAGAAATTCTTGCGGATGTAGTCGCCGGATTCGATCGAGTATTTCTGGCGGTCGCCGTCGGTGACCTCGCCCATGCGGCGGACGAGCACGCCGTCGGTGTCCTTTTCGAGCAGGGGATCCCAGTCGCTGCCCCAGATCACCTTGATCACGTTCCAGCCGGCGCCGCGGAAGTTGGTTTCCAGTTCCTGTATGATGTTGCCGTTGCCGCGCACGGGACCGTCGAGGCGCTGCAGGTTGGCGTTGATGACAAAAATCAGGTTGTTGAGCTTTGCCCGGGCGGCGAGGGAAATGGCGCCGAGCGCCTCGGGCTCGTCCGTTTCGCCGTCACCGAGAAAGGCCCAGACCTTGCTGTCGCTTTCTTTCTTCAATCCGCGATCCTCGAGGTAGCGGTTGAAACGCGCCTGGTAAATGGCCATGATGGGACCGAGTCCCATCGACACGGTCGGGAATTCCCAGAAGCCGGGCATCAGCCAGGGATGCGGGTACGAGGAAAGTCCGCCGCCCTCCGCCAGTTCGCGGCGGAAGTTCTGCAGCTGCTCTTCGCTGATCCGTCCCTCGAGATACGCGCGGGCGTACATGCCCGGTGCGGCGTGACCCTGGAAATAAATCTGGTCGCCGCTGAAGCCGTCTTCACCCCGCCCCTTGAAGAAATGGTTGAAAGCGACTTCATAAATCGTCGCCGCCGAGGCGTAGGTGGAAATGTGTCCGCCGATGCCCTCTTCCTTGCGGTTGGCGCGCACGACCATGGCCATGGCGTTCCAGCGAATGAGGCTTTTGATGCGGCGCTCCAGCGTGCGGCTGCCGGGATACGGCGGCTGCTCGGAGGGATGAATGGTGTTGATATACGGTGTATTGGCCGAAAAGGGCATGCGCACGCCGTTGCGGAAGGCGTGCAGCTGCAGGTCCTTGAGCAGGCGCTGCACACGTTCGGTGCCGCCATCGGCGAGAACATAATCGAGCGAAGCGATCCACTCCTGCGTCTCTATCGCCTCGAGTTCTTTCCGTTCCTGATCAGTCATGATAATCCTTGAAAAAATGTGCGTTTCCGGTAAAAAGAAGCATCAGAGTAGTAACAAAGTTCGGGGCACCCGGGTTCAATTGAGAGTACAGGATTAGACAGATTACGCAGAGGTTTTACCACAGATTACGCAGATTGCACAGAGATGAATGCAGGCGCGACAGGTGCACCAACCCCGCCTGCGCCCCCATCTCTGTGAAATCCGTGGAATCTGTGGTAAAACCTCTGCGCACTCCCCCCGAATCAGCGTAATCACAGGAGGGTGGGGGAGGGACGGCGCTCGTAGGAGATGGGATCTTCGATGCCGGCGCGTTTGAAGCCCCGGAGGCGGAGGACGCAGGATTCGCAGACGCCGCAGGCGCGGTCCTCGTTTTTATAGCAGCTCCACGAGAGATGCAGCGGCGCCTCGAGCGCGAGGCCCTGACGAATGATTTCGGCCTTGGAAAGATGGATGAGGGGCGTATGGATGCGCAGGGGACGCTCGTTCTTCGTCCCGGTCTCAATCACGCGCTGATAGGCCTCGTAAAAACTCTCCCTGCAGTCCGGGTAGCCCGAGCTGTCCTCCTCCACCGCACCGACGAAGAGGGCTCCGGCTCCCAGCACCTCGGCCCAGCTGACCGCGATGCTGAGCATGTTCGCATTGCGGAAAGGCACGTAGGTATTGGGGATGCCGTGGGGCTCCTTTTCCGCGTCGCGGATTTCCAGCTCCGCGTCGGTCAGACTGGATCCTCCGATGCGCGCAAGGTGCTCGATGGAAATGACGAGGCGCCGCGCA
>CAJXSA010000487.1 GCA_913060595.1 uncultured Ignavibacteria bacterium | reverse complement strand
GCGAGAGCAGTCCCCGGTACGGACGGTGGAAGCGCTCCCCGATCTGCACGTAATAACTGTTGAAAAGATAGGAATACTGCGGATGCGGCGAGCGATATCCCGCGGCATGCAAATCGAGCAGAAAAGCCTCGAAAAACCAGCTCGTGTGCGCGAGATGCCATTTTGCGGGACTCACGTCGGGCATGGTCTGCACGACAAAATCCTCGGTCTCGAGCGTCTCGCAGAGCTGCAGGGTGAAGGCGCGCACGCGCTGATAATAGTCACTGAGCGTCTCGCTGTGGGGATACTCCACGATGCCGGAGTCCGCATCGCGCCGCAGTCCTGAATTCATGCCGTCCTCGATCTGGGTTGCTGTCTGAATCTATGGTATGAACTCGGACCGATGATTGCAAATGCGCGAGCGCCGCAAGTCTATTCTGCGCTTTTCGTGTCTCCGGCTGCGGTGGTGGCGGCGTTCTGCTCAGGCACCGGCAGTCCCTCGAGGCGCATGATGACCAGGGCGTTGGTGGTGGGACAGGGCCCCGTGCGGAGGCGGTAGTCGAATTCCATGCGCTCGTCACGCACGTGCTCGCGGAAATGCAGGTTCACCAGTCCGGGTACCGCGCCCTCGAGCGCGGTCAGCTCGATGTCATGCGTCGAAAGGATGCCCGTACCGCGACGTGCGGCCAGCGCGCGCAGGTAGGACTCCCCGCCCACGTGCCGCTCGATATTGTTCGTCCCCTTGAAAATCTCGTCGATCAGGAAGAACAGCGGCGTGTCGTTCCCGGCCGTACCGTCCCCGGCCGCATCCAGCCGTTCGAGCAGACGGCGCAGGCGGCGCACCTCGGCGTAGAAATAGGACACGCCCTCGCGCAGCGAGTCACTGATCTGTATGCAGGTGTACAGGCGGAAAAGACGGAAGGAGAATTGCCGCGCGGCCACGGGACCGCCCGCCCAGGCGAGGGCGAAATTGATGCCCACGGTGCGCAGGAAGGTGCTCTTGCCCGACATGTTCGATCCCGTCACCAGGTAGAGCGTGCCGACGTCGTCGACGCGAAAATCGTTTGCCACGCGCTTCTCGAGGGGAATGAGCGGATGCCCCATCTCCTTCGCATCGAGCACCGGCGCGTCCGCGACGTCTTCACGCAGCACAGGAAAGGTGTACTCGGGGTACAGCGCGGCGAGATTGGCGAGGGACTGCAGTGCCTCGAGGCGCTGCAGCGCCTCGAGCCATGCGGGGAGCAGGCGTTCGATTGCGCGGCGTTTGCGTTCGAGGCGCGCGGCGAAGATAAAATCCCACGGCAGCGCGAGGTTGAGCAGGAGCATCATCACGGGATTCATGCTCAGTCCCGCGGCGATGACGTCGCGCAGGATGCGGCGGATATGCCGCGAGGGACGCTGATCGGCTGCGTGAAAAACGGCGGTCAGATCCTCCAGCACGGCGTTGTGCCGCGCGGGATACTGCTCGATGAAACGGAACACGGTCTTGAGCCTGCCCAGTTCGGCGTCGAGCTGCACGGCGGTTTCGATGAAGCTCTCGCGCACGCGTCCGTTGGTGAAATACACCGCGCCGTAAATAAAGAATGAAAGCACGAACCAGGGGCCGGTCACCCCGTAGCCCCAGAGGAGGAAGAGCAGGACGTTCACGGCGGCGAGCAGCAGTGTCACCGGCAGCACCCAGCGTATGGCCCCGGGCAGAGCGGCCGAGCGCAGCCATGCCAGGAATGCATCGCCGTCGAGGCGCTCGCCCGACACCATGGCGTACTCCAGCTGCATGTGTTCGCGGAAATGCATCAGCGGCGCGAGTCCGGCCACCGCGCGCTGCCGCGAGCGAATGTCCTCCGGCGAAGGAGCGGCATCCCCGAGCCAGTCGGCCAGCAGCCGGCAGCCGCGGCGGGACACGGAAAGGTCGATCAGGCGGTGCAGGCCCGCGTCGCCGAACAGCCCGATATCGTTCGCGAAGGGATGCTCTTCCTCCGCGCGCGCAATGGCTGCAGGCGGCAGATGCTCCCACTTGAGTGCGCGTCGCGCATGCTGGGCGCGCTTGATGTCCTTCCACACGCGATGCCGCGCAATGCTGGCGTCGGTGCGGCGATGCCGCGCGGCGACAAGGAAAAAGACAACGGCCACAGCGGTGAGCACGAGGGCGACGATCGGCGGGGACAGCGGCAGTCCGAAGCCCCCGAGGAAGGCAAGAAAAAGCACGAGGCGCACCTGCACGAAACGCGTGCTCAGCCGCCGCATGCGGGCGATGCTGCGGTCGAAGCGCTCCTGCAATGCGTCATGTGCCGCGGACATGCGTTATCTCCCGCCGCTGCCGATC
>CAJXSA010000486.1 GCA_913060595.1 uncultured Ignavibacteria bacterium | reverse complement strand
ATCAAAAATCCGTCCGAAAAAACTTTTCTTTTCTTCCTTGTTCCCGGGCTGAAATCCCTCGGATGCCTGCATCGATTCGAGCAGTTCCCGCTCTTGTGCGGAGACCTTGCGGGGCACGTAGACATGCACGCGGACGAGCTGATCACCGCGGCCGCTGCTGTTCAGATGCGGGATGCCCTTGTCACGCATGCGCAGGATCTGTCCCGCGGGTGTTCCCGCCTCGATTTTCACGCGGGCGCGACCGCTGAGCGTGGGGACCTCGACCTCGGTGCCCAGCACCGCGTCCGCATAACTGACAACGAGATTATGCATGACGTCGTCGTCCTGGCGGATGAATTCCTCATGCTCTTTCTCCCGGATGTATACCATCAGATCGCCGGCGGGTCCGCCCTTGCGGCCCGCGTCGCCCTGCCCGCGAAGAGGAATATAGTTGCCTTCGCTCACCCCGGCCGGGACCTTGACCTTGATGGTCTTTTCCCCTTGCACGCGTCCGTCACCGTGGCAGTCCGGGCAGGGCTCTTTCACGCCCCGCCCCTCGCCGCCGCAGTTCGAACAGGGGACGATGTTGACGAACTGACCGAACAGGGAACGGGAGACCTGCTGCAGTTCCCCGCTGCCGTGGCAGACCGCGCATTCCTCGAGCGCAGTTCCGGCCCTGGCGCCGGATCCGTCGCAGCTCTCGCATGTCGTCTGCCGTTTTACCTTCAGCGTTTTTTCCACGCCGGTTGCGACTTCTTCGAGCGTGAGGTGCAGCTGTATTTTCAGATCCGAACCCGGGACGCCCTGCCGTCGTCCGCGTGATCGCCCGCGGCCGCCTCCGCCGCCGAAAACCTCTTCGAAAATGCTGCCACCGAATCCGCCGCCGAAAATATCGCCGAAGTGACTGAAAATGTCGTTGATGTCGGTAAAGCCCGGTCCGCCTCCCTGACCGCGGAGGCCGTCGTGTCCAAAGCGATCGTACTTCTGGCGTTTGTCCGCATTGCTGAGCACTTCATACGCTTCGGCCGCTTCCTTGAAGCGTTCCTCCGCCTCGCCGTCGCCAGGATTGCGATCCGGGTGATACTGCATGGCGAGCTTGCGGTAGGCAGTTTTTATCGCTGTTTCGTCGGCACCGCGGTCTACGCCCAGCACCTCGTAATAATCTTTCTTCATGCGTCGCTTTCCGTTGATTCATCTGCCTCGCGCGAGACCGTCACCTTGGAGTGGCGTATCACTTTGTCATGCAGCATGTAGCCTTTCTCCGCCTCGTCCAGTACCGTGCCGGGTTCGACGTCGGCACTGGGGACCTGGAGCAGGGCGTCGTGGTAGTCCACATCGAACGGCTTTCCCACGGCCTCGATCGGTGAAAGGCCACGGTTCTGCAGTGCGCGCATCAGCTTCCCGTATATGATTTCCACGCCGTTGTAGAAGGACTCGAAATCGTGATGCTCCCGCCCTGCGTTCAGCGAGCGTTCGAAATCATCGATCACCGGCAGGAGCTCGGAGATGACGCCCTCGGCGCCGTACTTGAGCAAAGCGTCTTTTTCGTCGCGGGTTCTTCGCTTGTAGTTCTCGAACTCCGCCACCTTGCGCAGAACCTGCTCCTTGAGCACGGCGTTTTCCGCGCGGAGGACATCGCCTTCCGTTCCTTCCGCTGCGGCTGTCTGCCCCGGGGCGTCGGCTGCGTCCTGCCGGACATCCTCCTGTTCCACTGTTTCTTCCTGCGGGGATTCTTCCTGTTCAGGCATGCGTACTCCTCTGTATCAGATTGTATTGTCTTCGTGTTCCAGCGTCAGACCGAAATGAGTTTCGCCAGGTAGTCGACGATGGCGATCATGCGCGGGTAATGCATGCGCTTCGGACCGACAATGCTTATCGTGCCGCTCAGCTGACCGACACGGTAGGGCGCCGCGATGATGCTGTAGTCGTTGAGCATTGCATCGTTGATCTCCTGACCGATGCGTATGGTCAGCGAGGATCCGCCCCCGAGCGAGTCGAGCACGTGCACGATCACCTTCTGGTTTTCCACGAGCTGGATGATATTGCGCATCCGGTCGGGATTGCCGAACTCCGGCTGCCGAGTGATCGTCTGTATTCCGTCGATGCATACGGCGTCGCTTTCCAGGCGCTCCGAAAAAAGCCGCTCCGAGGACTCGACGAAAAGCCTGATGATGCCGTCGTTCCCCGAGCCCGCATTCTGCATGCGGTCGGCGAAGGTCTCACGTATTTCCTGCAGCGTGAGTCCGCCGAGCCTGTCGTTGAGCAGGGCGGAGATTTCGTCCAGCTGCCGGCGGCTGACATCGCTCTGAATCTGCAGGATGATGGATTTCATGATGCCGGAGCGG
>CAJXSA010000485.1 GCA_913060595.1 uncultured Ignavibacteria bacterium | reverse complement strand
GAAGGCGCTGACGTTGGCGCCCTCGTGGTCACTGTGCAGCACGAGATACAGGCGCATGAACTTGGTGAATTCGCCGTTCGGATCACCCAGACCGAGCATGTGCACGTAGTTGGCGCCCCAGTCCAGCGAGGGATCGGGCATGATGGCGTCGCCCTTGTTGAAGCGCTTGCGGTAGATGTACGCCGCAATGGCGGGAAGCTTGGCGATGATGGAGATGGCGTCGTCAAGCGTTGCCATCCAGTACTCGTCCTTCTTCATGCCTTCGTCATAGCGCTGACGGAACACCGACTCCTTCTCCATGACGAGAATGGCGGTGTTGAACATGGCCATGGGATGCGAGTCGGCGGGCATGGCGTTGAGCACGTCCCATACGTAGGAGGGAACGTCCTGCTTTGCGCGCAGCTGCGCCTGCAGGTCTGCCAGCTCGTCCGCGTCGGGCAGCGAGCCGGAGAGGAGAAGGTAGAATATTTCTTCGGGGAGCTTTTCGGTGAGCTCTTTCAGCTCGATGCCGCGAATGATAAGTCCTTTGTCCGGCGGTACGACGGAGGTATCGCAGACGAGGCCCTTCACGCCGCGCATGCCACCGTACACCTGCTTGACTGTTACCTGGGAGACGACTTTGTCGCCGTGCTCCTTGACCAGCTGCTTGATTTCATCGCGCTGGGGAGCGTAGACTTCTGCCAGTTTTTCCTGGAGTTTCGGCATTGGTCCTTCCTTCTGATTGGAGAAAAGGTACGTGGATTAAGGGGATCAAGATGATTATAGATATTTCTGACGTAAGATGAAAGATATCAAGGAGCAGCATCCCCGAATTTTCGACCGCGCATATCGAATTTGAAATGGATCGCGCGTTATTCCCTTTGTTGTGAATGCAGATTTCTTATATTGCACGCACACCGCCAGTACTTCAGGGAAGGGCAGGTGTCGTGACCAACGGGACACCCGTTCATAACTCCATTCTCATGTTTGCAGCAGTCAGGTGAAACCATGTTTGACGATCAGGAAGAAGTCGTACGCGTCGCTGTCGCCGTCATTCGTGACGGGGAGAAAATCCTCATCTGTCAGCGTGGAATCAATCACCGATACGGCCTGAAATGGGAGTTTCCCGGCGGAAAGCTCATTCAGGGGGAAACCATGCGTGAGTGCCTCGAGCGCGAGCTGTGGGAGGAACTCGACATCGAGCCCGTCAAGGCAAAGGAGCTCAAGACGATTCAGGCCAATTATCCCGACGGCGGCAATTTTCTCATCACCTTCTTCCTCGTGACCGAGTACAGCGGTGAATTGAATAACAAGGTCTTTGAAGCCGTTGCATGGGTGACTCTCGAACAGGTGTCTGATTATGAGATGCTCGAGGGGTCGCTCCCGATTCTCCCGTACCTGGCATGAGGTCTGCGAAACACGCCATCTCCTTCTCATCGCCGACATCCCGAAAGAAAACTATCAACCGGCAGCTGCTGCGCTGGTATGCACGCCATGCGCGCGTGCTGCCGTGGAGGGATATAGACAACCCCTACTACGTGCTGGTCAGCGAATTCATGCTGCAGCAGACGCAGGTCGCACGCGTGCTCACGCACTTTCCACGATGGATCGGGCGCTTCCCGGATATCGCCGCACTCGCGTCTGCGTCGAAACGCGACGTGCTGCTCGCCTGGTCCGGCATGGGCTATAACCGCAGGGCCCTGCAGCTGCATGCCGCCGCGCGCATGATACGCGACAACCATGACGGCATCATCCCGGACGCTCCCGGCGCGCTGCAGCATCTGCCGGGAGTGGGACGCTATACCGCCGCCGCGATTTCCTGCTTCGGCTACCGGCGCCGTCACCCGGTGGTGGATATCAACATCCGCCGCGTCCTTTCGCGGCTGTCCGCCGACATGGGCGACACCGCGAACATGCTCGCCGAACCGGTGATCTGGCAGACCGCCGCCCTGCTGCTGCCGCAGCGTGCCTATTACAACTGGAACCAGGCGCTGATGGACCTCGGCGCCACCATCTGCACCGCACGCAGACCGCTGTGTGATCAATGTCCCCTGCAGCGGCAATGTCCTTCCTCCGGACGCCTGCGGGAGGCCGCCACAGCCGCGCGCAGCAGCGTGCGTGAAACGCCGCGGCGCATCTACCGGGGACGCATTGTCGAAGCCCTCCGCGCCGCCCCCGGACACTGCCGCAGCGCTGCGAAGCTCGGCACGCTGCTGTTCGAGGATTTCTCACCGGACCACCGTCCTCGCCTTCTGGACATCCTCGCCACCCTGCAGCGTGACGGCATGATTCGCGCCAGCGCCGCCCGGCGTCCCGTCACAGACCTCCGCAGCTGCACTGCATCGCT
>CAJXSA010000484.1 GCA_913060595.1 uncultured Ignavibacteria bacterium | reverse complement strand
AATTACAATGTATCAAGCACGGATAAACTCAGCATGCAGATGAAACAGCGACTTCTCACGATTCTCACCGCCCTCCTCCTCGTGGTGTTTGTCGCGCCCACGGCGCTGCAGGCCCAGAGTGCGGATGACGCGCTGACGAACGTCGAACAGATCATGCGATACATGAAGAGCGCCAACTATTCGGAAGACGATCTGCTCAGCCGCATGGCATGGGGCGACCAGATCATCAACGAGATGGTGGGCTTTCGTCCTTCCGAGGATGACCGTCAGAATTACCTGCGCCTACTCGATATCGCCATTGATCACTACAAGGATGAAAACGACCGGCTCATCGTGCTTCTCCGCGCGCTGACCACGCTCGATCCGCTGGTGGACAAGTACTTCCCGCAGTGGATCATCCAGGACGAGCCCATGATTCTCGAAGTGATGCGCAAGGTGCGCGACAACCGCGACGATCTCCTCGACGCGGATGCCGTGGACATCGCCGAGCGCGTCCTGATGGGCAAAGCCCGCATGCGTGTGATTCAGAGCCCGAAGGACGATCAGAACCTGATCGCCATCATTATCGAAAAGGCCCGTCCCAGCGATCCGGACAACCCGTCCGCCGGCTTTACGCCGAACAAGGATAACAGTGATTTCGACGATTACCGCATCGTCGGCCGCCGGAATCTCCGTGAAATCCTCACGCCGGATCTCTACGAAGCCGTCGTAGACCGCCAGCAGTACGCCAGCCTCGACGAGACCGGCGCTCTCAAGCCACAGCCGTACGTCGCGGAAGCGACGATCAGCGTGCCTTTCGGCGGCGGTTTCATGTGGACGCTCGATTCTCCCGAACGCGCACCGGACGGTGTCGCGCTGCAGCCGTCGCGCATCCGCGCCGGTTTCGAGCTGAAAATCGGCAACGACTGGGTGAACCTGCCTTTCCTCTATGGCGCGCAGTGGAACACGCTGTTCGTCTACGAGCCGTCAAGCACCGAACGCATCAAGATCGGCCCGTCCATTCCGTTCACCTGGGGCGACAAGAGCATCCAGGAAAACTTCGCGATCTTCAAACCGCGGACGCTGAACGGGACCTGGGGCGCCAGCGGTGAATACTTCAAGCAGCTGTCGAACATTGCTGGTGCGCCCGGCTCCGACGCCGACGGTATCGGTGCCGCTGCCTTCGTTTCCTTCGGGCTCAACAAGCTCGGGAACAAGAAGATCACCGACGTCAACGGTCGCATCATCAACGGCGACGAGGCGGACATCGATCTCTCGAAGCCGGAAGACGCGACTGCCCGCTTCTACTACATGGCGTCGTCGGCTAACGCGTTCTACTGGCGCGATCTCGGCTTCATGCTCAAGGGCCTGCGTATTCATGCGGGTATCGGCTACCAGAAAATCGTGGAAGCCAGCCGCAAGAACATCTTCGAGGGCGACGGCAGCTGGCCGCTGCTCGAAGACAGCGTAAAAACTGTGTCCGATCACAGCACGCTCGATCTGTGGGCGCGTCTCTCCTACGACCACATGGGAAAGACCACCTACGGCGTCGCAGTGCAGTACTTCAACGGCGGCCTTATGGGCGAGGTGTACCTGAACATCTTCAGCTGGATGCGCGCCGAGGTCAAGTACTCGCGCATCGTGTTCCGTGACGCGGAAGTCTGGGAGCACGAGGAGATGATCGTGCCTGGACTGCGCTTCGGCTTCGCTTTTTAGCGAAGACGAGTCGCTGATATACGGGAAAACGTGCAGGCGATGGTTACCCATCGCCTGCACATGTTTTCCCCCGGAATTTCGACCGAAACAGAAACGCGCCCCTTGGTGACGCATTTTCCCAGTTCAGCGCCAGGTGACCTGCGAGTCTATGCATCTGTATCCCGCCGTACTTCCCATTGTTGTTCTGGCCGCACTGTTCCGCTACGGGGCGCCGACCCCTGTGGAGGCGGTCGCTGCACCGGATCAGGCAGCGCGCATGCACATGCGGGGCGACGACAGCCTGCGCCAACCCACCATCATTTCCGCCCGCAGCAAGCATCCCGAAGCCGTCACGGTATCCATCCGCGCCGTCGACATCAGCCGCTACCCGGAAGTCAGCGTCATTCTCGACGCGCGTGATTCCACGGGCAACCATTTCCCGGAACTGAAGAAAGACGACATGGTCATCTACCAGGACGGCCTCCCGGTGGATATCAACGCGCTCGACAGAATCTCAGCGTCGAACAGTTTTCCCGTGGACATCGCCTTCATCATCGACCAGACCGGCAGCATGGAGCAGGAAGTCTACGAGGTGAAGAGCAACATCATAGAATTCACGCAGCGCCTCGCGTCCCGCGGCGTGGACTACCGGCTCGCCC
>CAJXSA010000483.1 GCA_913060595.1 uncultured Ignavibacteria bacterium | reverse complement strand
CGCCGTGTGATAATTGTTGTGCGCCTCGTCGATCACCACGACCGGACCCGCGCCCTCGGCAAACGCCTTCTCGTCGACGGGCGGCACATACGTGTGATCGCCGGTCTGCTGGGCGTTGACGGTTGCGGCGGCGAAAAGAAGGAGAGCTATCAGGCGTGTCATCGAACGCTTCCTCGGCTGTGGGTGTTTGGAAAAAAGATACGGAATTGCGCGCTTGAGGGAAAAATGCTGCATTCCCATCCCGCGCAGGTTTTTCTTACATTGCCCTGCTGTATACGATTTTTCGAAACCGAGGACTATCATGATACTGACTCTCCCCAGACGTGAAAACTGCAATGCCTCCGAAGGCCCCGTGCTGCTCATCATCATGGACGGCTACGGCATCGGCCGCCCGTACGAAGGCAACGCCGTCTACAAGGCGAACACTCCGAACCTCGACCGCTATTTCGCGGAAGGAATGTACACGCAGCTCAAGGCGCACGGTCCGGCCGTGGGACTCCCCTCCGACGACGACATGGGCAACAGTGAAGTGGGACACAATGCGCTCGGCGCCGGACGCATTTTTGCGCAGGGCGCGAAACTGGTGAACAAGGCCATCGCCGACGGCAGCATCTTCGAGGGCGCGCTCTGGAAGGAGCTGGTGGAGAAGCATCGCGACAGCGGCACGCTGCATTTCCTGGGACTGCTCTCCGACGGCAATGTGCATTCGCACATCGACCATCTCTACGCGATGATCGCGCGTGCCGACGAACAGGGCGTGCGCCGACTGCGGGTGCACACGCTGCTCGACGGACGGGACGTGGACGAGAAATCAGCCCTCCGCTACCTGCAGCCGCTGGAGGAGAAACTCACACAGATATCAGAGTCCGACGAAAGGGACTACCGCATCGCCTCGGGCGGCGGACGCATGAATGTCACCATGGACCGCTACAACGCGAACTGGGACGTGGTAAAAAAAGGCTATGAAGCGCACGTGCTCGGCATCGGTCGCCGCTTCGCCTCCGCCTCGAACGCCGTGCAGACCTATTACGACGAGGATGCGGAAATCACCGACCAGTATCTCGACTCCTTCGTCGTCGCCGATGAGGACGGTCCCGTGGGCCGCATCACCGACGGGGATTCCGTCATCTTTTTCAACTTCCGCGGCGATCGTGCCATCGAAATTTCCCGCGCGCTTACCGAGAAATATTTCAGCGAATTCGACCGTGGTCCCCTGCCGGACATCACCTACGCCGGAATGATGGAGTACGACGGCGACCTGCACATTCCCCCGCGCTACCTGGTCAATCCCCCCAGCATCGACCGCACCATGAGCGAGTATCTCTGCGCTGAAGGCGTGACGTCCTTCGCCATCTCGGAAACGCAGAAATACGGGCATGTGACATATTTCTGGAACGGCAATAATTCCGGCTACATCGACGAATCCCTCGAGAAGTTCGTCGAAATACCTTCCGATAAAATCGAATTCGACAAGGCCCCGAAAATGAAGGCGGAAGAAATCACCGCCGCTGCGCTCGAGCTGCTCGACGAAGGCTACCGCTTCGGACGCATCAACTTCGCCAACGGGGACATGGTAGGACACAGCGGACGTATCGATCCCGCCATCGTCGCCGTCGAAACCGTCGACGCCTGTGTCGGCAGGCTCGTCGAGAAAGTCATGGCGATGAAGGGCATCGTGATCATCACCGCCGACCACGGCAACTCGGATGAAATGTTCACGGAGAAAAACGGCGAGCGCGTGCCGAAAACCTCCCACACGCTCAACCCCGTTCCTTTTTGCATCCTTGACGCACGCGCGGAACCGCCGTACACGCTTTCCGGCATAGAAAATCCCGGCCTCGCCAACGTCGCCGCGACGATATTCAACCTCCTCTGCTTCGACAAACCGGAGGACTACGAACCAAGCCTGGTGACCATTACATCGTAGCGTCCCAATAACGGAACAGCGGCAATGCGAAAGAAGGAATGAAGGAAAAATGGAAGCATGCACCCCGATGCCATATTTCCATCATTCCATTTTTCCTTCCTTCTCATCTGTAATCTGACATCTGGAATCTGACATTTGACATTGTTTACAAACTGGCTGACATATCGCGCCGCTGCCGCCGCCCTTGATGAACGGCTTCGCGATGCCGTGATCGAGGAAGCGTTCACGCAGCAGAAAAACGAACTCGTGATCGTCACGCGTCGCGACGAGGAGGATGCGGTTATGCAGTTTTCCGCGGAACCGCAGGCCGCGTGGCTGCTCATCAAGCCGGATTTCGCGCGGGCGCGCAAAAACTCGCTCGACCTCTTTCCGGATCTCATCGGTGATCGCATCGATTCGGTGCGCATCGCGACGGACGACCGCATCGTGCGCGTTTCCCT
>CAJXSA010000482.1 GCA_913060595.1 uncultured Ignavibacteria bacterium | reverse complement strand
GCGTGCGCAGTGACGGGGAGCATTACGGCAAGCGGCTGGTGTACAAATTCACCAAGCAGGAATTGATCTACGGTCCCATGCAGATCGCCGCGCGCATCGACCAGGACCCGCTCATTTCGCAGCAGCTGACGCTGTGGAATCAGCAGGGTTCGAGCGTGTACCGCGGCAACCTCCTGGTCATCCCCATCAAGAAGGAAGTCATGTACGTGCAGCCGGTCTACCTGCAGGCCACCTCCGGTAAGCTGCCCGAGCTCAAGCGCGTCATCGTGGCGTATCACAACCGCCTCGCCATGGAACCCACGCTGGAGCAGAGCCTGCGCCGCGTGTTCCGGGAACGCGGCGACGCCCCGCCGCCCGGGGAGGACGGCGAGGAAACGGCGGAAGTCGACCGTGTGCCGCAGGTGCGCGGCATCGGCGAACTCTCCCGCACGGCAATGGACCATTACGAGACCGCCATCCGCGCGCAGCGTGAGGGCGACTGGTCCCGCTACGGCGAGGAAATCGAAAAGCTCAAGGAAGTGCTGCAGGAGCTGGTGCGGGAAGGCGGACAGTAAGCGTCCGCAGCATCACTCCCCGGTGGCGACCGGATTGTCCGGCCAGGAGATCCAGTCGCTCCAGCTTCCTGCGTAGAGGCGGGGGAGTCCGAGGGAGCAGTGTTCGGCTGCGAGCACGTTCACACAGGCGGTGACGCCCGAACCGCAGTACATGATGCTGCGCTCGTCCACTGCCGTCAGCTGTTCGGCCAGCGCGGCAATGGGGAGAAAGCGTCCGGCATCGTCCACCAGGTCTCTCCATGGTACGTTGAACGCCCCGGGGATATGTCCCGCGACCGGGTCGAGGGGTTCCTCCTTTCCCGTGAATCGCTCATGCGCCCTGCAGTCGATCAGCAGCGACGACGCATCCCGCGCGGCGACCTGTCCGGCATCGACGCACATGTGCTCCTGCACGTCGGGTATGAAGCGTGCAGGTTCAGGCGCGGTCTCTTCGCGCGTCACTGTGCCGTCCGCCTCCTTCCACGCCGCGAAGCCCCCGTCGAGCACGCGCACATTCTCGTGTCCCAGGTAGCGCAACATCCACCACACATGCGCGGCGTAGCAGCCTCCCTCGTCGTCGTAGGCGACGACAGGGGTTTCCCCGCGCGTCACGCCGCAGCGGGAGAACAGCGCCGCCATCGCGTCGACGGAGGGAAGCGGATGCCGTCCGCCATGCACACCGATCACGGTGCAGCAGTCATCGTCGAGCGAGAGATACTGCGACCCGGAAATATGGCCCTGTCCGTAGCGCACGCGGCCGCTGGCCGTATCCGCCAGGTCGTAACGGCAATCGAGAATCACGGGGGGGTGGTCGGAGCGCAATTGCTCCTGGAGATCGGCAGCAGAGATCAATGGACGCATGGGGAAGCCAACAATGTGAAAAATGGAAAGAAGGAATGATGGAAAGATAAGAAAGCAGCATGTTTTCATCTTTCCTTTTTTCCATTTTTCGCATCATTGCCCTGTCCCCGTTTCCGTCCATGGACGTATTTGTACCCTGCTTTTGGCCGAAATCCTGGTAACATTTCACATAGGTAAAGCGTTTAGAAACTAGGAAGTGGAATAGTGAAGGATCCCTTCTTTCAATGATGGATAGACTCAACCCTTCCTATCAAACAGGCTCAAGTAACGGCACCTCACACAAACATCCTTCACAAGATTTCCGCTTCCCATGTAAGATCCCGGTCCCCCTCCTCTGGCCGGGATCTTTTTATTGTCCCCATGTGAAAACACGCCGATTTCGCCAATTCTTTCCAAGACAGACACTTTTTATCCGCTTTCTGCGTTTTGACTCACAGCCATCATTTGCCCGCTCAACGTACAGGTTCCCCATGCAGAAGCCGCATCGCTACGCATTGCTCTTACTCCTCGCGCTTCTCCCACTCACCCCCGCCACCGCACAGCAGCTGCTCTGGGATGCGGACGGCGTTCCCATCTGCACGGCGGACGGCTGGCAGCGCTATCCGCGCATGGCCACAGACGACGCGCAGGGCGCCATCATCGCCTGGGAGGATATCCGCGTCGGCTCGGATCCGGCGATATACGCCGCACGCATCACGAGCGAGGGCGCCACGCCATGGACGAAGGACGGCGTGCAGCTGAGCGCACCGCAGCCCGGTCAGCGGCTCGCCGGCATACTGCCTGACGGCAGCGGCGGCGCCTTCGTCGCCTGGTGGCACCGCGGCGGCGGCGACAGCGATCTGTTCATGCAGCGCGTCGACAGCAGCGGCGCAGTGTTGTGGCAGCAGGGAGGCGTGGCGGTCAGCGACGCCTCGGGCCGGCAGGAATGGGCGGAAATGATCAGCGGCGGACGCGGCGGCGTGCTCATCGCCTGGCATGACACGCG
>CAJXSA010000481.1 GCA_913060595.1 uncultured Ignavibacteria bacterium | reverse complement strand
CGAAACCGAGCGTGCTGGTGTTCTTGTCCGTGACTTTGGCGATGGTGCCGGAGACCACGGGCTTGAAGGTGCCCGCACCGAAGCCCATGATGACGAGGGCGAAGAACACCGCGCTGTACTCATTCATCTGGCTGGTGAGGAAGTAGCCGCCGCCCAGCAGGGTGAAGGCCACCATCAGCGTGCGGCGATAGCCCATGCGGTCGGCCACCGCACCGGAGAAAATAGGAAGGAAATACAGCAGCGGCTGAATCGTGCTCTTGATCAGGCCGACGCCTTCTTTTGAAAATCCGAGCTGGTCGGTCATATACACCGACAGGATGCTCATCATGCCGTAATAGGAGCCGCGTTCGAAGAATTCGAACAGAATGACCACCCAGTACGTTTTCGGAAAATCCTTGAGGCGGGGTTTGGTGTTGCTTTCTGCCATACAGATGACTCTGCGTGTTGATGATACTCGAGGTGGGACTGTGCGCGCACGGCGCATACGATTGCGCAAGATAAGAAATCCGCACGCGCAATGCACTCGCTCCATCAATAAAACGCCTCCGCCGGATGCGAAAAGCAGGGCTTTCGCCTCCCGTTCTTTGTATATGTTTCCGGGGAGTATTACTTTCAGAGAAGTGGAATGCAGATATTCCATATCCGTTGCACTCCCATCCATACCGGAAGGCTTTTCTTGAAAGAACGCATTCGCATCGCCAGCGGCCAGGGGTTCTGGGGCGATCTTATCGACGCGCCCTATCACCAGGTCACCCGCGGTCCTGTGGATTACGTGATGATGGATTTCCTGGCGGAAGTCACCATGTCCATCATGCAGAAGCAGAAACTGCGCAATCCCGAACTCGGATACGCGCGCGACCTGCCCGGTCAGATCGGCCGCATGCTGCCGCATATCAGGGAGAAGAACATCAAGGTGATAACCAACGGCGGCGGTGTCAATCCGCTGGCCTGCCGCGACGCCATTTTTCGCGAGGCGGAGAAAGCCGGGATCACGGGGTTGAAAGTCGGTGTCGTCGTCGGTGACGACATCCTCGAAGAGCTCGACGCCATGATCGCCGGGGGCATCGCACTTGCGAACATGGAGACGGGCGCACCTCTCGCAGACATACGCAACCGCATCGTCAGCGCGAACGTGTACTTCGGCGCTTTTCCGATCGTCGAGGCGCTGCGGCAGGGAGCCGACATCGTTATCACGGGACGCACCACGGACACCGGACTGACGCTCGCACCGATGATACATGAATTCGGATGGGCGAAGGACGACTGGAACCTGCTCTCCGCGGGCACGGTCGCCGGGCACATTCTCGAGTGCGGCGGACAGAGCAGCGGAGGCAATTTCCTCGGCGACTGGCGCAGTGTTCCCGACCTCGCGCATATCGGTTTCCCCATCGTCGAAGCGGCGCCGGACGGAAGCTTCATCGTGACCAAGCACGACGGCACCGGCGGCCTGGTCTCCGAGGCTACGGTCAAAGAGCAGCTGCTATACGAGATCGGCGATCCTGAAGACTATATCACGCCGGACTGCGTGGCGGACTTCACCTCGATACAGCTGGCGCAGGACGGCGAGAACCGCGTGCGCGTGCATGGCATCACCGGTCGTCCCGCAACAGAGTTTTACAAAGTGTCCGCTTCCTATCACGACGGATATTCCGCCTCCGGCACGCTGACCTACGCCTGGCCCGACGCGCTGGAAAAAGCGAAAGCAGCGGACGCCATTCTGCGCGCGCGCATGGAGGACCTGGGGCTGCGCTTCGACGAAATTCTCAGCGAATTCGTCGGGCTGAACTCCTGTTTCGGTCCTCTCGCCACCATGCCGGAGGAGATCAACGAAGTCGTGCTGCGCATCGGCGTTCGCGGAAAGGAAAAAGAGCATGTCGCGCGTTTCGGCCAGGAAATCGCGCCGCTTATTCTCACCGGACCGCCGTCCGTTACCGGGTTCGCCGGGGGACGTCCCAAGCCCAGCGACGTGATCGCGTACTGGCCGGCGCTGATCCCCAAGACCGCGGTCACACCGAACGTCATCGTGGAGGGAAACTGACATGGCCACAAAGCGAATCCGCCTCATCGAAATCGCACATGCGCGTTCCGGAGACAAAGGCGATGCCGGAAACGTGGGTGTCATCGCTCGCGATGAACGCTTCTATCCCGTTCTCGTTGAACAGCTTACGCCCGATGCGGTAAAGCAGCACTTCGCTGGTATCTGTCATGGCGCCGTGGAGCGCTACGAGCTGCCCAACCTCGGGGCACTGAACTTCATTCTGCACAACACCCTGGGCGGCGGCGGCACAGTCTCGCTCAAGAACGACGCACAGGGGAAAACGCTAAGTTCCGCCATGCTGCGCATGGAGATCGACATCGACGAGGAACTGCTCCGGACCT
>CAJXSA010000480.1 GCA_913060595.1 uncultured Ignavibacteria bacterium | reverse complement strand
CGGCACTGCGAAGCAGGGCCACAAAAAACGGCCCCTCGCGATGCGGGGGCCGCTGTGGACAGGGACGGAATTGAACCGCCGACACATGGATTTTCAGTCCATTGCTCTACCAACTGAGCTACCTGTCCGTTGACAGAGTATCAAATATACGTCTGTCCGGTTGGAAAAGTCAAGTAATGCGCGGCGGAAAGCGCGCCGGGATCAGGGGATGCGCGCGATGTCGCCGGAGCTGCTGCTGCGGGCTTCGACGTCGGGATTGCCGCGGAAGCGCACCGAGCCGCTGCTGCTCGAGGAAGCACGCAGCCGGTCCACCGCCCAGAGGCGGATGTCGCCGGAACTGCTGGTATGCGCGTCGGCATGAAGGCTGCGCAGTCCGACCGCATCATAATCTCCGCTGCTGCTCACGCGCACCTCCTGGTGCTCGACGCTGCCGTCCCTGATCTCAACGTCGCCGGAACTGCTGAGACGCGCGTCAAGCCTCTGTGCCTGCAGCATGGCGACACGCACGTCACCCGAACTGCTCGTGCCGATGCGCACGTCGGTCGCATTGATGTCGCGCACGGTGATGTCGCCGGAACTGCTGATGCGCACTTCCACCGTTTCGCCGGCACAGTCCTTCGCCGTGATATCCCCGGAACTGCTCGTGCGCAGCAGTTCGAGCGATGTCGTGGTCAGGTGGTAGCGCACATCCGACCGCGTGCGAATGCTGATGCCATCCTCGATATCGATGCGCAGAATGCCGTCGTCCACGGTGGTGGTGAAATACTTGAGCAGATTGTCGTCGGTCTCGATGACCAGCTCGTCGCGATCTCCCTTTTCCACGCGAAGATCACCGATGGTCGCCAGATGCACGCCGCGCAGCACGGAAAAGCTCCGCACGTCCTTCGCACTCGTGCCTGACCCCGTGACGCCTTCACCCCAGAACAGCAGTCCGTCGTCGGTGGCATTGCATCCGCCAAGGGCCAGCATGGCCACGAGGCTCACCGTGAGAGTTGACAGGATGTTCATGACATATCTCCGTTGTTTCATGGTTTCCAGCTGTTGTCCGCGGGACGGGCGTCGGGAATCCATGACGCCCCGATGCGCACGGCGGTGATGGGGACGTCGTGATCGATGCGGAAGCGCATTTCACTCCCGCCGTCCTTCCAGGTCTCCGCGGTTCTGACAATGGTCTTCTTCTCCCCGCCCTGCAGCGTGATCTGCATGTGCACGGGCACGGGCATGTTCCCCACCCTGCGCACGATGACGGTGGACATGGCCCCGTCGCGCTCAACGCCTTCGATCGCGAGGTCCGGTACGCCCTGTTCGAAAAACCACGGTTTCCAGAACCAGTTCAGGTTTTCGCCCACGACGGCGTTGAACGTGTGGAAGAAATCCCACGGCAGGGGATGCTTGCCCTCCCAGCGCGTGATGAAGGTGCGCAGGGCGCTGTCGAAACCTTCCTCCCCGAGCATTTCCCGCAGCACGGCGAAGGCCAGCGCTGGCTTGAGGTACGCGATGACCTGCAGATCATCGCCCGCCGAAGCAGTCGAAGGCAGCATCATCGGGTAATCGCGTTCCGTGCCGGCGAAACGCTCGTACGTCCGCGCAGCGCGTATCATGTGATCGTAATCCGACAGTCTCTTCTGCACGTCGACGGGGAGGAAATACGCCATGCCTTCGTCCATCCAGGCGTAGCGTGTTTCATCCGTTCCCACCATGAAGGGGAAATAGCTGTGCGCGATTTCATGGGCGTGCACGTACACGTTGAGAATGCGGTTCGGAAATTCCCCGTCGTTGACGATCATGGGAAACTCCATGCCGTAATGTCCGTTGAAGACGGTGATGCCCGGGTAGGGGAAGGGCACGCCCGGACGCGCGGCGGACATCATACGCACGGCCACGCCGCCTTCCTCGGCCGCGGTCTGGAAGGACGCCGCGAGGGGATCGTAGGCCGCGTCGACGAAGACGCGCCGCGTGCCGACACGCGCGCCGAGACCGTCCCATCTGTACCCGCGCGCCATGCCGAACGCGAAGTCCGGCAGCTGAGATCCTTCATACACCCAGATCGTGCGGCCGTCCTCGGCGACGAAGGCGGACCGCGCCAGCGCCTCTGCTTCGTTGACGATGCGTACCACGGTATCGCTGCGCAGCGCCATGCGATAGCGGTCCAGCACGGGCGCGCGCAGCACCTCCTCCGCGTTCGCCAGCATGCCGCTCGCCCAGACGCCGTATCCCTCCGGCACGTCGATGCGCACTCGGTAGTCGCCGTAGTCATTGTAGAACTCATGTTCCCCGTTGTAGGAATGCGTATCCCATCCCCGGACGTCGTCGTACACCGCGACTTTCGGATACCAGTAGGCGAGGAAAAGCGCGCCGCTTTCATAGGTACCCATGCGCGGGTTG
>CAJXSA010000479.1 GCA_913060595.1 uncultured Ignavibacteria bacterium | reverse complement strand
CGCCATGGGCGTGCAGATTCCGCTGGGCGAGGTGGCGGAGCTGAACTATGAGCGCGGACCGCAGAGCATCAAGAGCGAAGACACGTTCCTCGTCGGTTACGTGATTTTTGACAAGATGGAAGGAGAGGCCGAGGTGGACGTCGTCGAGCGGGCGCAGGCCCATCTGCAGGAGCGGATAGGCGACGGCGCGTTGATCGTTCCGCCCGGTGTGTCGTACCGTTTCGCCGGCAACTATGAAAACCAGCTCCGCGCGGAGAAACGTCTCAGCATCGTGATCCCTATTTCCCTCATGGTGATTTTCCTGATTCTCTATCTGCAGTTTCGTTCGGTGCCGACCACGCTGATGATCTTTTCCGCCATCGCGGTGGCCTTCAGCGGCGGGTTCATCCTTATCTGGCTGTACGGTCAGGGATGGTTCATGGATTTCACGCTGTTCGGAGAAAACATGCGCCAGGTGTTCCAGATGGATCCGGTCAACCTGAGCGTCGCGGTCTGGGTGGGATTCATCGCGCTGTTCGGCATCGCCACCGACGACGGCGTGGTCATGGCCACGTATCTCGATCAGAGTTTCCAGCGGAATCGTCCTGCCGATGTCTCATCGGTGCGTGCCGCCGTGATCGAGGCGGGGCAGCGGCGGATTCGTCCCTGCCTGATGACCACCGCCACCACGCTGCTCGCGCTGCTGCCGGTGCTGACATCCACCGGACGCGGGTCCGACATCATGGTGCCGATGGCCATTCCGAGCTTCGGCGGCATGACCGTCGCGCTGTTCACGCTGTTCGTCGTTCCCGTGCTCTACTCATGGTGGGAAGAGCGCAGACAGCTCCGTCTCATGAAGAAGGAGGGCCGTGCAGATGCGTAACATGATCATTGCAGTATTCCTGATGCTGTTCGCCATGCCGCTTGCGGCGCAGCAGACACTCGATGAACTCACGTCCGAGGCGCTGCGGAACAACGAGGCGCTGAGAGCGCGGATGGCGCGCTACGAGGCGGCGCGGGCACAGGCTCCGCAGGCAGCGGCGCTGCCCGATCTGAAGCTCGGTTTCGGCTGGTTCGCCGTGCCGGTGGAAACACGGCTCGGTCCCCAGCGCGCCACGCTGTCGGTCTCGCAGTCCTTTCCCTGGTTCGGCACGCTCGGCGCCGAGGAAGATGCCGCCATGGCGCGTGCACGGCAGTCCTTCCACGATTATACCGACGCGCGCAACCGTCTCGTCTACGAGGTGCGCGACACCTGGTACCGGATGTACGTGCTCGAGCGTTCCATCGCGCTGACCGGCGAGCATCTGCGTCTCGTGGAAACCTTGCGCGGTCTCGCGCTGACGCGGTACGAGGCGGGGAAGACCTCCTTTTCCGACGTGCTGCGTCTCGACATGCAGCGCGAGGAGCTGCGCACGAAACTGCGCACGCTCGAGGACTCCCGCGCGCCCCTGCGGCAGGAACTGTCCCGTCTGCTCGGACGCGATATCCGCGAAGCAATCGTCCTTCCCGATTCGCTCGGCATTCCCCCGGCGCTGCCCGAGGCGGAACAGCTTCGCGCACGCATGGCGGAGCACAACCCCCGCCTGCGCGGCTTCGAGGAGGAGCAGACATACTGGGAGCACAAATCCAGCGCTGCACGGCGGATGGGATATCCGTCGTTCACCGTCGGTGTGACCTACACTGCCATCGATCCGCGTGACGATGCGACGCTTCCCGACAACGGACGCGACGCCGTGATCCCGCAGCTCGGAGTTTCCCTGCCGCTGTTCGGCTCCCGCTACAGTGCGATGGAAGAGCAGGCACAGCTGCAGCGGGAAGCCGCGCGGCTGCAGCGCAGCGACGCGGAGCGGCAGCTGGAGACAAGGCTCACCGAGCGGCTGCGGGACGTACGCGATGCGCGCAGGCGCTTCGAACTGAACACGCGGCTCGCGCAGCTGGCAGGCAATACCTATGGAGCGGTGCTGAGCGAGTACAGCGCCGGTGCGTCACGTATCGACGACGTGATCGCCGTCGAGCGCGATCTGCTGCGCTACACGCTCGCACGCGAAGAGGCGCGCGCCGATCTGAACCGCGCGCATGACTACCTGATGTATCTGACCGCACAGGAAACCGAATAAGGAAGTGATATCATGACATTCTCAGCGAACATAAAGAACATTCTCCCAGGCATCGGACTGCTCGTCGTCGGGCTTTTTCTCGGCTGGCTGTTCTTTGCCGGCGGCGGGGGGGAGTCCTCCGCGGCCGACGGCGGCGACCACGCCCATGAAACCGAAGAGGCCACGGTATGGACCTGCTCGATGCATCCGCAGATCAGGCAGGAGGAACCAGGACTGTGTCCGATCTGCGCCATGGACCTCATTCCTCTCGAGGGCGATGGCGCGGCGTCGGCACCGGACAAGATCCAGAT
>CAJXSA010000478.1 GCA_913060595.1 uncultured Ignavibacteria bacterium | reverse complement strand
TCGGAGATCGACGGGGATCGGGCGGATCACTACATCTCTTTCGGGATGTGGATTGAATATTGAATGTCCGATTGCGAGTGCGATATCGAGATCGAGTGCGATATCGAGATCGAGTGCGTATCCACTGCATCCGTTGGGACGTCCCTGTCGGAACGGAAGCATCCTCAGCGAAGCACGCTCCGGAATATTCGCTTCCCGCCGGATTCCGCATGCAGGATGTACATTCCCCGCGGCAGTGATGACACCGGGATGACGGCGCGGCCGTTGCCGGTGCGCAGCCGCCGGAGCTCACGGCCGAGAAGATCGGTCAGGATGAGTGTCGTCTCCGCACCGCCGCCCCGCACGCGCACGTTGAGCGCATCCCGCGCGGGCTGCGGCCAGGTGTCGAGCGCGAGTGCGGGAAGTGCCGGCAGCGGCTCCGCCGCCGTGACTTTCGAGAGCACCATCGACCAGATGTTTCCACCGGAGCGGATGTACACGGTTTCACCGATGAAGCCCGCGAATTCGGCGCTTGCGCCCGGAATCGGACCGGCCTTCCAGCGCTCCCATTCCCCCGTGCCGGGATGCCTGCGATGGATATTGCCCTCCCGATCACAGAACATGATATACATGCCGATCCCGAAGAGCGGGGAGACGAATTGCTCACTGCTTCTCTGGAATTCGAATGTCGTATCCGCATGACGCTTGACGAACATGAGCTCCCGGGCCCCGTAGATGCAAACCAGGGAATCCGTCACGACGAGTCCGCCGTAATCACTGAACCATGGCACGGAGCGTGCGGTATCACCCGCCCAGGTATCGCCGGCGTCGGTGGAGTGTGCGAACCAGCAGGAACCCAGCGCATAAAGATGCCCGGGAATCGCAGCGAGATCAACTAAATGGCCATGAAGCTCATCGCTCGGACGAATCTCCCTTACCTGCCAGCTGCTGCCGGTGTCGGCTGTCCGCCCGATCGCCAGATTGGATCTCACTTTTGGATTGTGGACACTTGAGAAAAGGAAGAGATGCCGATCGTCCTCCGCAAACGGCGCAATAAAAAATGTGTCGCCGGTATCATACTGCTGCCAGTGCATGCCATCGTCGCTGCTTCTGCTGAGGGTGTATGTCCCTGCTGCAATATCCCAATGACTGTAAAACAGCACATCATGATATGAATATAGATCAGGGTCTGTCCTGGACCATGGCGGTTTATATATGGAGGGTGGAACCGGAACCAGGTGCCAGGTGTCGCCATCGCGCCGGAACCAGGAGTCGAGCCCGTTGAAATGACCGTTCACATTGGTCCACGGATACGGCGTACATCCTGCGAGCATTTCTCTCCGATGTTCACGGATGACGACGGGATCAAGTGTGGCGACACTCGACTGCGACCACGTGGCGCCCCGATCCGTGGAGGCGTAAACGCCGAGCGGGTAGGTTCCGAGCGTGATCCGTGCCCCGTTGAGATGAATATCGGCGACGTGCACACCGGGTTCACGCAACGGATCCAGCGTCCAGGTTTTTCCCGAATCCGCGCTCACATACAGTCCGCGCTCCGTGGCGGCGAATACGGACGCACCATCGATGGCGAGATCCCGCACCGAGCGGCTGTCACCGAGACGGACGCTGTCCCAGCTGATGCCGTCGGTGCTCTCGAGCAGCACCCCGGCGTGTCCCTCATCGGTCACGGCAAGATACGCGCGACCGCTGTGCGCGACATGCGTCAGCCGTTTCAACCGATCGTCGTTCGATACCAGCTTCCAGTTGCCGCTCATCTGCAGGCGAAATACGCCGCTGTCCGCGACCGCACAGAGCATGATGCGCTGCCCATCCGAACGTCCCAGCCCGATGGCTGAAATGCGGTTCCCGAAACCGTCGGGAAGACTGTGTCCGAGCCGGGTCCACTGCCGGCCACCCGGATCGGTCGACACATAGACGCGTTTCTCGCCTCGAACAAACAGGGAATCCTTTTCGAAGATCACGGGCGTGCGGGACAACTGTTGCGGAAGCGTCGCAGCGTAAACCCACTGCGTGCCCTGATGCAGATAAAACAGGGAGTCGCTGGAACGCGCCATGTTCCAGATTCGGCCGAAGGCACTGTACACGTAACCCCGACTACCTTCCTGTTTCCAGTCGCCTCCTCCGTCAACGGAAACCCAGAACCGGGATGCCTCGTCCACCGCGACAATGGTGTCCCCCAGCTGCACCACCTCGATGACATGCGCACCCTCCGGCCAGCCGAGCTGCTGCCACTGATCCTGTGCGAATAGTGAAGACGCCGCTGCAAAAATCGCAGCGACAAACAGAAACAAGCGATTGATCGTCATACCACCCCCCGGCGTTCATGAATGATGCATTGAAATGAGATGTTCTCGTCTACACAGATTATTACGGATTCTTGTCTTCAGATGCAAACCCGGCAGGG
>CAJXSA010000477.1 GCA_913060595.1 uncultured Ignavibacteria bacterium | reverse complement strand
TTTTCTTTGACCCGCCGTACCCGCGCATGTCGATGGCAAGCACGGTCATTCCCGCCGCCTGCAGCCGGCCCGCAAGAGAGGCGAAACTGCTGCGGTCGCTCCGCCACTGATGCAGGCAGAGCACGGCCGGCGCATTCTCTCCCGCAGGGTACAGCGTCCCTGCGATGACGATGCCGTCACCGGTGGTGAAACGGACGTTCTCTCCCTGTGCCTGCGCCCCCAGCGCCGTCCGGGCGGCGTGTCCCGCAACCAGCGCCTGGCTGTCCGCAGCGTCACGCGGTGTGCCGTTCTGTGCGCGGTCCTCGGACTGACAGTGTGTGCATACGAGCAGGGTCAGCAGAAGTATCGAGAGATGCGTGCGTTTCATGTGTGTGTCCTCCGTACATCGTATCGGTGTCGCCGCGAATCAGCGTTCCCGTGGCATGTCATCGAGTATCGTGCGGGCGACCACGGCCGGGTCGCTGTCCGCCGTCATGTCATACCACCGCAGAGCGGGTTCGCGGCGGAACCACGTGTGCTGCCTGCGGGCAAAGCGGCGCGTGTTGGTCTTCACCTGTTCAACCGCCGCGTCATACGGGAGCAGGGAGTCAAGATAGGCGCTAATTTCCTTATAACCAACCGTATTGAGGGCGTTGCAGGCGGGATCGATGCCGGCGGAGCGCAGCGCGCGCACTTCCTCGCACAGCCCCGCCCCCATCATCGCGTCCACCCGGGCGTTGATACGCGCGTGTAGTGCCGCGCGTTCCCAGGACAGGGCGACAGGGAAATACCGGTGAGGACTGCGCCGCAGCTGCTCCTCCCGCAGGCGGGAATACGGCTGCCCCGTCAGCATGCACACCTCGAGAGCGCGAACGAGGCGCACGGGATTCCGCCGGTCGATGATCTCCGCCATCGCCGGATCCCGCGCGGCGAGCTCGGAAAGCAGCACCTCCTTTCCCTCCTCCCGCAGACGCTGTTCCAGCCGGGCGCGCAACGCGTCGTCCGCCGCGGGACCTTCGAACAGTCCCTGCAGCAGCACACGCACATACAGACCCGAGCCCCCCACGATGACGACGCGCTTTCCCCGCGCACGTATATTCCGTATCCACTCGTGCGCATCCGCGAAAAAACGTCCCGCGGTGTACGTCTCCGTCGGATCACAGATATCGATGCCATGATGGGGCACGCGGGCGCGTTCTTCGGCCGTTGGCTTCGCCGTGCCGATGTCGAGGCCGCGGTACACCTGCCGTGAATCCGCGCTGATGATTTCCGCGTCCAGCATCCCCGCACAATGCAGACTGACCGCCGTTTTCCCCGATGCGGTGGGTCCGGTGATGACAAGTATGGTTTCGTCCTGCATTGCTGCCCTCTTTCGGAGGCCTCCCGTGTGCGCGCGGCACGGGACGGCTACTTCCGCCACCCTTCCTTGCCGACGAGAGGGACGAACTTGAAGCCCGCATGCCGTCCCTGCACGAATTCGTCCCCCCTCCTCTCGACCAGTATCATGGTCTGCGATCCCTGGTCTCCCACGGGGATGACCAGGCGTCCACCGTCGTCGAGCTGCCGCAGCAGCGACTGCGGGATGTCAGGCGCTCCGGCAGTGACGATGATGCCGCTGTACGGCGCGAATTGCGACCAGCCGATCGTGCCGTCCCCCACCTTCGATGCCACGTTGTAGCCCAGTTCGTCGAAACGCGTCCGCGCCTCTTCGAGCAGGTCGAAATGCCGCTCGATGGTGAAGACGCGCGCGCCCATCTGCGCGAGCACACAGGCCTGGTACCCGCTGCCCGTCCCGATTTCCAGCACCTTGTCCCCCCGCCGCACCTGCAGCAGCTGCGTCATGAAGGCCACGGTGTAGGGCTGGGAGATGGTCTGCTGGCACGCGATCGGGAGGGCGCTGTCCTCGTAGGCGCGGGGACGAAACACGTCCTGCACGAAGACATGACGGGGAATGGACCCGATGGCGTCGAGCACGCCCGTGTCCTCGATTCCCCGGCTGCGGAGTATGTCCACGAGCTGCCCGCGGGCGAGGTCGTACTGGCGGTTGGAATAGGTACTGCTCATCCTTCCTTCATTTCGTTCTGCGAATCCGTCTTGAACGGGGAGTCGAAAATGGTCTTCACGTTCACACTCAGTCCCTGGCGCAGCTGCTGCCGCAGACGCTCGGGGGTGAGATTGCGCGTCAGCACGCCGTCCACCGCGATGGAAATCGTCCCGGTCTCCTCAGACACCACGACGGTGAGCGCATCGGTCTGCTCGGAAATACCCATGGCGGAGCGATGCCGCATGCCCATGATGAAGCCGTCGACCTGCAGCTGACTGCTGAGCGGCAGCGTGCAGCGGGCGGCCTCGACAATGCGATCCTTGATCACCACCGCGCCGTCATGCAGCGGCGCCTTGGGATGGAAAATCGAGAGCAGCAGCT
>CAJXSA010000476.1 GCA_913060595.1 uncultured Ignavibacteria bacterium | reverse complement strand
TGGCACGCTCGGCTGGGGACTGCGGAGCATGGGTGCCGGTCGCGAACAGGATGGTGATCGCAGTATCCGGAACGCCGCATTCCCCGAGCACATCGAGAAGTATGGGGAGAAAAAAATCGAGGCGGCAGCGCCTGGTCTTGTCCGGGACGAGAATGAGTATGCGTTCGTCCGGACGCACGGTTTCCTGCAGTGTTTTCGCGCCGATGGGTGCGGCGAGCGTGTCCATAACGACGGAACGCTCAGAACGTCCCTCCTCGCGAGGGACTGTCCTGAGCGTTCGAAGCTTCCAGTGGCGGGGGACTTCAGCGTGCTGAACGCCGGAGCCGTAGGGAAGATGCAGGGATGCTTCCGCCTCCGCCGTCATGTCAATCGATGCGCAGACTGGGGCGAATGGTGAGGACACCCTGCTTGAAACCGAGAATGCGGTCGAAGTCGGCCACGTATACCATGTCGCCGAGAATGAGAACGTCGCGCGGGGAAACGAATCCGCGGATGGTAATCGGATCGATGCGCTCGACGAAGCCACCGTCGCTGTCGAAGTGCAGCACGGCGACGGCGCCCGGGTCTGCCACGTAGATGTCACCGTTCTCCGGATCGATGCTCACGCCCGTGGGATTGAGCAGCTCGTCCTTGATCACGAGATCGACGGACATGTCGGATTTCTCGAGCACCTGCACCTGGCCGTTCCCGAAGTCCGCCACGCAGACGCGATCACCCAGCACCGTCAGACCGCGCGGGTCGCGGAAAAGGCCGCCCGCCTTCCGATCGATGAAATTGAGGTTCTTGTCGAACACGGCGATGCCGTTTTTGTCGAGCACGTAAATATGCTTGTCGTCGACGGCCACGTCACGCGGATCCTCGATGTCCGTGCTGACGACTTTCTGAACGCGATCATCAGTGTCGAAGGCGCGCAGAGAATTATTCTCGGCATCGATGACGTAGGTGTATCCGTCACCGGCGGCGACGCCGCGCAGCTGCGTTTTCTCCTCGATGGGGATTTCGCTGACGTAGGTTCCGACGCTGGTGATGCGCTGCACGATACCGACGACGGGATTGACGATAAGCAGTCCGTCGTCCTTGATCGCCATGTAGGACAGATCGTTGAGCTGCCGGCGGTTGGATTTCATGAAAAATGCGGGAGTATCCATCGAGCCTTCACCGAGGATGCGGAAGGCATCGAATGTCACACCGCTGCTTGCTGCGGCCAGTCCGGCAAAGCCGGAATTGAAGCGCAGCTCTTCAAGTGCGACATTGCGATCACCGATGAGAACCGAGTAATTCCGGTTCTTCTGATCGACGTAGATACGCATGGTGAAAGGCGCCGCGAGATCCTTGACCGTCAGCGCGCGCGTTTCGTAGTACTGTCCGAGAAAATCCATGTACCCCAGCGAGACGCCGCCGTCCGTGACTTTCACGACATGGCAGCTCTTCAGGGCATCCGGGTGTTCCGCGTTGAAGATAATGCCGCCACCGAGCTTGTTGATCACAGCTTCGATGACGAAGGACTTCGTATACATGACATAACTGTCAAGCATCATCGCGAACTGCTCGCCGCCGCCTGTGACCTTGACGTGCTCACCATCAACGGACCAGGTGCCGGCGACCGGCTTCCATTCCGCCCGCAGAATTTCCCCGGTAAAACCGTCTTCAATCCAGGTCGACTGCTGCGCTTGCTGCGCGTGAACACTGACGAAGGCAAACAGGCCGATCAATAAAGGGGTTACGAAGCGCATTGTATCTCCTGCTGTGGTAATGGTAATGCATAAAATACGGTAAAGTCAGTCAATTGCACAAAATATGGCGGCACTCAGGACACTTTTTCCTCATGGAATATTTCATCGTACTGTGCCAGCACGCGTGCGGTGTTCTTTTTTGCGTCAAAGTGCTCCTCTGCATGAGCGATACCGGCGCTGCCCATCGATGCGCGAAGCGTGCCGTCGCCCAGCAGGCGTCCGATTGCTTCGGCCAGGGCCGCGGCGTTGCCGGGAGGGACGAGAAGTCCTGTTTTCTCCTGCAGTACCAGTTCCTGCGGTCCTCCGAGATCGGATGCGACGACCGGCAGTCCCATTGCGCTTGCCTCTATCACCGGCCGTGCGAAATGCGGAACCGTTGACGGGAAACAGAGAACGTCAGACGCCGCGAGAAGCCGCGGGATGTCCTTGCGGACGCCGAGAAAGCGAATCCGGGAACTGTGCGTTTGCGGTATCCGTGCCCGGAGCTTCCTGTCGTATACGCACAGACCGTTGATTCTGTTTCTGAGATTCTTCTCGGGCACAGGTCCCGCAATGAGAAATACTGCATCGGGGTGTGCCTCGAGAAGAGCCGCGGCCGCCTGCACGAACACATCGGTGCCCTTGATCGGATTGACGCCGCCGAGCATGCACACCACCAGCGCATCGCCCTCGATGCCGAGCTCC
>CAJXSA010000475.1 GCA_913060595.1 uncultured Ignavibacteria bacterium | reverse complement strand
TCGCATGTGAGCACGGGCTCTCGCCCGAAGCGACGGATGTGGATCCGGGGTTCGGCGGAACATTGACTGTGACCGGGGATTGGCCTCCGGCCGATAGTGTCCGGGATTTTCGTGTCGTCGCATTTCGAAATTACCCGCCTGAGGATATTCTCTCAGAGGTCATCAATGGCAGCGCGGTGTTTTCTGATGAACTGCCCTACGGGGAGGACCGCATCGAGTACGCCATTCAGGACGAAAGCCTCGAGGGGAGTTTCGCATACATCGTCGTTGCCCAGAATTTCGGGGAGGATCCCTTTCAGGACTGGCGCGCGGTCGGTGTGTACACCCTGACCGGAGACGTAAACGCCCCCAGCGCCGTAGACCTTGGCAGCGGCACGTTCTTCACCCCCGTAGACATCACAGTCAATTTCTACGATCTTCCCCCTCAGCCGTTTTAACGCCTTTTTAACCGTCCGGCTGGTTGCAAGCGGAAGGCCATTTTCTTAGCTTGTTTTGCGAAAGCGTTTCCTTCCAACAACCGAACTTCCGCCTATGAAAGCAGTCATTATGGCAGGCGGTTTCGGGACGCGTCTGCGCCCGCTGACCTGCAATATCCCAAAACCCATGGTGCCGATGGTCAATCGTCCCATGATGCTGCATATTGTCGATCTCCTCAAACAGCACGGTTTTCACGACATCATCTCCCTGCTGTATTACCATCCTGAAGCCATTCGGAATTTCTTTGGCGATGGAGGAGGCTTTGACATCCGTATGCAGTACATGCACGCGGAGGCAGATTTCGGGACCGCCGGGAGTGTGCGGAATGCCTACGAAAAAATCGGGCAAGACCGCGTTCTGATCATCAGCGGCGACGTGCTTACCGATTTTGATCTTACAGACGCCATTCGCTTCCACGAGGAAAAGGGGGCGGATGCGACGCTCGTGCTTACGCGTGTTCCGAATCCGCTTCAGTTCGGTGTGGTGATCGTTGATGACGACGGGAATATCACCCGCTTCCTCGAGAAACCATCCTGGGGTGAGGTTTTCAGCGACACGATCAACACGGGTATCTACATCATCGAGAACGAAATTCTGCAGATGATTCCATACAAGGAGGATTTCGATTTCAGCAAGGATCTCTTCCCGATGATGATGCAGGAAGGGAAAAAACTTTGCGGCTATATCGCGGAAGGATACTGGCGCGACGTCGGGAATCTCGGCGAGTACCACGAAGCGAGCATGGACTGCCTCGCTCGCCAGGTGGCAGTGCAATTCGACGGAAAGGAGGACGGAAACGCCATCATCGGTGAAGACAGCACCGTCCCTGCCGACCGTGAAGACTGGGGAGGCACAGTTGTGGTGGGGAAGGGGACACGCATCGCGGATTCCGCGAAGATCATCAATTCCGTCATCGGGGATAACGTGACCATACACGATGGCGCGCAGGTGCTGAATTCGGTCATTTGGGATGGCTGCACGCTCGAGGAACAGGTGCACATTTCGAATTCGGTCGTCGGATTCGAAAGCGTTCTGCACGCTGGGGCAACCGTGGCGGACAATGTGTTCATCAGCGACAGGTGCAATATCGGCCAGTCGGCCTCGCTGCTGTCGAACATCAAGCTCTGGCCTGAGAAAGTCGTACAGGACGGCGCCGTGCTCTCGAAAAGCCTGGTATGGGAAGACAAATGGCTGCGTGAACTGTTCGCCGACGCGCGCATCAGCGGTACCGCGAATATCGAGATGAATCCGGAATTCGGCGCAAAACTCGGAACCTCCCTTGGCGCGATGCTCGGTGAAGGCAGCCAGGTGCTCGCCAGCCGGGATCCGGACAACGCCTCCCGCATGATGAAGCGGGCTATCACCTGCGGCCTCATGTCAGCCGGTGTGAATGTGCACGACATGCAGTCCACAGCCATTCCTCTTGTGCGGCAGATTCTGCGAAGTGGGAAATACACCGCCGGATTCCATGTTCGGAAATCCCCGTTCGACAAAAAGGCGATGGACATTATCTTTTTTGACGCGGACGGACAGGATCTTTCATCGAAACGCACGAAGTCCATTGAGCGACAGTTTTTCTCCGAGGACTTCAGACGCGCCAGTTTCGACAAGATTGGCTCAATGTATTTCCCGGAACGCACCACAGAAGCGTATCGCGAGCGCTTCCTGTCGACGCTCGATCACGAACTCATCGCAGCGCAGTCGTTCAATGTCGTTGTCGACTACAGCTATGGGATCGCGTCATCGATTTTTCCGAACGTCCTGGGCAAAATGGGTGCACAGGTCGTCTCGCTCAACGCGTACATCGATCGCACCAGACTTACCCGGGACAAGCAGGAATTCCAGGACGCCTGTCAGCATGTCTCCAGCATCGTGCAGAGCCTGTCTTCGAACATCGGAATCCTGCTCGATGCGGGAGCGGAGAAGGTGTTCATTGCGGATGAACGCGGCAATTTCCTCA
>CAJXSA010000474.1 GCA_913060595.1 uncultured Ignavibacteria bacterium | reverse complement strand
TGGCGAAAGACACAGCAATACGAGCAGGATCCCGATACGTTTCAGTGCGTGCATCATGCACCTCCTCATGCAAGTGGATGAGAGTGATCCGCCGCTCTATATGAAATGGCGATGCCTTCGAGAAAGCATCCCGCGTGCGGAATAGCCATGGAATCGACATCTATTGCGATGACACCGTGTGCCTGTTCGGATCACGAGCCGGCAAAGAAACAAAAACGGGAAAATAACTCAGGAATATATGATATCTCCCCTGTCGTGTCAAGAGGCGGGAGAAGCGAGCGTCCGGAAACGCATGTGTTGTGGTCTGTCCAGTACAGGGGAGTGGTGAAGCGGCGGCTGCAGTGTGTCACTTCTCCCGCGCACAGAGCCGTGTGGGGAATAATACCGGGGACTTGATTTCCTCCTCCCAAATCGTTAATGTCCGGCGTTGATTCCAGTATTGCCTGATCGTGACCTACGGTGCAGTCTGCACGCACCGACGAGTGGTATGCCTCCCCCCGGACGAGTCTCGCTTTTCTCGTTCATGCATTCTCTCGCACACGGTTGAGACGATCACATCAGCGTTTCCCATACAGGGAAGCTCTCACCATCCAGGACAGGAGCGCCGTGATGCCTTTTCTTCATGCGCCCGACCGGGATTTGTCCGCGGCGACACGCCTGCGTGTACGCGGACCGCCGGCGTTCGTCCGCTCCGCCGCACGGTGCACCCGGACCGCAGGAGGTGCGGCCGCGTCCGCGTGCTGTTCGTCCATCTATACAGGATAGTGAAATCAATATGGTATCTGGAGGAATGAATAATGACTCTCATGAGCATCAACGGGCTGCTCAAGCCCAAAGACGATTCTGCTGTCACCGATGAATATCTCGGCCATTTTCTCAAGATCAGCTACGTCCAGCTGATCACCGGCCGGTCGGTGTACAGCAAAGACCGTGTCGACGTCAAAGCGGCCGGCGCTTTTCGCTTTTTCCTTCCGCGGGATAATCAACTGGCAAGCAAGTCCGTGACCATCGAGGTCTACGCGCCCGACGGCGAACTGCTCGGCTCACAGATCTTCAGCTACGGCAGCCTGCACGTGTCCGACGCCGGCGTCAATGAAGAGGACACCACGGAGCCGCTCGTCCTGAAGGTCGATCCGAAAAAGGTCGACATTGAAGAACCGGGCGAAGCCGTCGAAGCGCATCGCAGAATATCCGGCCGGCTGGTGGACACTTCCGGCTCGAAGCGCGCCGCGAGCGTGCAGATCGTCGTGATGGCCGGGGATGACGCGAACGCCGCACCCGGCAGCGAAAGCTTCCGCCCGGTGTTCGCGGCCCCGACGGACGGGCAGGGATTTTTCTTTGGCAGCACAGAGAACCGCACATGGAAAAAGGCGTACGGCTTCGTAGCTGGCCTCGAGGAGACGACGATTCCGATCGAACTCGATGAACGTAAAATCCCGAAAGAGCTGCTGCTCGCCGCCGACCTCTCGGAACTGCCGGAGGAAGCGACCGGCTCCTGCTGCGCGCCGAAGCTGCCTGACGCCGGCGACCTCGTGCGCAGTCCGGCCTTCTCGCAGGATCTCGGTGGAACGTGTGTGGATTTCACCGTCCCGAACCGCACGCTCGAGGAATTCAGCTTTTACCATACCGTGCGCACCACCGAGCCGGAGATCCGCGGTCTTACGATCACCGCGCGCGAGAGTTCGAAAATCCGCGACGAACTGCTCGGCATTTCCGAGAAACTGTTTGCGGAATTAGGCCGGATGCGGAATTCGATGAAATCCCTCGACATCATCCCCTATGAAATCGACGAGGCCAAGACGGAAGCCGCGACCGTGCGCATGCAACCCATGGCGGCCGATACGGACACCGCGGAGCGGAAGGTCGCCGCCGCGGCCGCCCCGGTGTATCACCTGAAAGTAGCCTCCGGCACTGCGAAGCTGAAGCTGAATACGCAGCATTTGCTGCAGATCCGGAAGGGCATCGACTTCAGCGCCCTGCTGAAAAGGCTGGCCGAGCAGGCGCGCAGGAAAGCCATGCTGCAGGAACTGCACCGCAAGCTCGCCGCGGCCTACTGTGGCAAGCACGGACTGCAGGAGACGAAATCCTACTGCGAGACCCTGGCGGCGGAGGACATCCTCAATCGTGATTCCCTGAATTCGCTGCTCGGGCACATCCGGAAGTATGTCGCGATTCCGACATCCTCGAATACCCTCACCGGGCAGATGAAGAAATTCATCGAAGACATGGATGCGATGATAAAGGAGCCCTACGCGGACGCCGGACTCATCGGCCACATGAAGACACGCGCGGAAAAGCTGATCCATGCCGTGGACACCGAGACACGGGAGTCGCAGGACCAGGAGGAGCTGCTTGGTTACCTGCGCCGCCTTGTGTCGGAACTCGTGCAGGCCGGGAAGCAGAGCGCCTACGCGTTCGAACCCTGTCCACCGCCGAAGAA
>CAJXSA010000473.1 GCA_913060595.1 uncultured Ignavibacteria bacterium | reverse complement strand
CAACCTACGGCACACGACTGAACGACAGGGATCTCGCATCCGCGAAGCATATGGCCGCGATCAAGAAACAAGAGCATGTGCTCGTGCCCGTGACCACAGAAGATTACCGCTACTACATGGAGGAAGTCCGGCGGTATGACCTTCCCTGCCTTGAATACTCGCAGATTCCCCTCACCACCGTCTACAGGCACATGAAGGAGGACGGTTTCAAGGTCGTTCTGAGCGGGGACGGTGCAGATGAACTGCTGTTCGGATATCGCTACATGCGCCACCTGCTCGATGAAAGGCGGGATCCCGCATCCGCGATGATCAACCGGTTTGCCAGGGGAAGGTCATCCGGTCGGATCGGGAAACTGCTGCGAAGATATGGCTATTACGGAACGAACGAGTCCGTCGAGCGCAGGCATTTCAATATCCTGCGCGCCCGCGTTCACGACCGGAGCACGGCCTGGGGAGACGAGTATCGTGATCAAGGCGTACGTGCAATGCGAGGCATCTACGCTGGGGCCAGCGATCAGGAACTCTGGCAGAAGGTGCGCACCGCGGAGGTCCGAATCGGTTTGCGCAACAAAATGCTTCCGAAAGTGGACCGCGCCTCCATGGCGGAAAGCGTCGAGGTTCGCGTGCCGTTCATCTCCCGGCTCATCGAGAGAAATGGTGCCTTGACATTCCGGATGGGCAAGGCCAGGTCACTGCGCCGTTGCATGTCGAAAGACGAGAGGCACTTTTTTCGCCTTGCGGATAAGCGCGGTTTCAATCCGCCGCTCGGTGCGTGGATTTCGAATTCCGGTCTTGCGGACGAGCTGACAGCAGGATCGAACATCGCGGATGCACTGCATCTCTCTACCGCCACGGTTTCGGCGCTGCTGCAGGATTTTCGTTCAGGCGACAATACCGCCGCGCAGACCGTCCATGCGCTCCTTGTCATGAATCGCTTTCTCAGGTAGTTGGCGGCCGCGATGTCAGAATCGAGTTCCATACTGCTCTTCCAGCGCATTGTGCCGTCGTATCGCGTCCCGGTATTCCGTCGCCTGCATGAGAAGCTGGGGATCATCGTCTGTCATACCGATGCGGTGATCAAAGGGAATCCGTCATTCTGGCGGGAGATGGATTACAGGAATGTCCTGTTGCCCGGCGGTTTCTTTCTCGGCAGGCAAAACCTGTTCACACAACGCGTGCTTCCTGTGCTGCGCGAACGAAAGCCGAACGTTGTCATCTGTGAATACGCGTTCGGGAATCTCACGTTCTGGAAGCTGTATGTTTTTCGATTGTTGTTTCGGTACCGGCTGATCGGGTGGACGCATGGCGTGAAAAACAGGGATATGCTTTCCGGCCGCCGGTCACTCCATTATCGGTTGAACACATTCGTCACCTCCCGGCTTGATGCCGTACTTCTCTACTCCCGGAGACGAAAGGAAATGCTCATTCGGCGGATTGAGGGCATCGAAGACAGGGTGTTTATTGCAAAAAACACGCTGGCAACTTCCGAGTATACCGCGACATTCGACGAGTATGCAGCCCGTGATCGCGGGGCGCTTCGAACGCAGCTCGGACTCGATGATGTATTCACCATCTGTTTCATGGGACGACTGCTCCCGGCGAAAAGGCTCGATCTTCTGCTCTCCGCCTGGGAGCATATGCAGCGGCGCTTCGATGTCAACCTCGTGGTCATCGGTGCCGGTCCGGAAGAAGCGCGTTTCACTCGATACCGGACTGAACAACGGCTGCACACGCCGGGTGCGATTCACGACATCAGAGAGTCCGGGAAATATCTTGCCGCCTCCGATGTCATGATGATTCCCGGTGCTGTCGGTCTTGGCCTCATCCACGCGTTTTCATTCCATCTGCCGCTCGTGACCTGTGAATACAGCGAGGAAGGACCACTGCATGGACCCGAGTTCGAGTACCTTGTTCACGAAACGAATGGACTCGTCTGTAAATCGACTCCTGAATCCCTCGCGGATGCTGTGGAATATCTGGTCAGCAATCCCGATATCCTGGCGGAAATGAGGAAAAACGCCTTCCTGACAGTGAGGGATGAAGCGAATATCGATAACATGGTCGAGGGATTTCGTAAGGCCATTGATTACGTGCTGAACACTGATGACTGAAGAACAGGATGACAGCAGGTCGGAAGTCCACATCAGAGAGTCCGGGTTCCTCCGCGGGTGGAGACAGACGGACTGACGGCCGTCTCTGGCAGCTGCTCGGTGGTATTGAGTGGCCTGTCGCCGTTCTGCTGGTCCTGATCCTGCTCCGACCCTTCGCAGACGTCACCTGGAACTGGAAACACATACTCGGCATTTCTCCGCTGCAGCTGATCGGCGTGGGACTGCCGTTTTTTCTTTTATGGGCGGTGTGGAGAAAAACAGGCCGAATCAGTTCGTTTTGGCGATGTCACCAGGTGGTGACATCCGGGTGCGTATGTCACCGGGTGGTG
>CAJXSA010000472.1 GCA_913060595.1 uncultured Ignavibacteria bacterium | reverse complement strand
TTGATCATTATCTGAAGGGGAACGGTCAGGGAACGCCCCCGGCGGAACTGAGCTACCCGGTCGACTGATCGGAGTCATTCGCAATGAAAAAACGCGGATCAGCCCGAAGGCTGATCCGCGTTTTCGTTTTATTCGGCTGAACGACTTTCGGTCAGGAAACGTCCAGTATTTTGTATTCAAGCGTTCCCGCAGGCACCTTCACCGTCACGAGATCGCCGATTTTCTTCTTCAGCAGCGCCTTCCCGATCGGCGAGGTTACTGCGATTTTGTTCTGTTCAAAATCTGCTTCCTCCTGGGATACCAGCTTGTATGTCACGGTACCGCCGTTCTTGAGATCTTCCAGCGTGACATCGGACAGGATGTACACCGCACCCTTCGGGAGATCGCTTTTGTCAATAATGCGAGCGCGTGAGAGCAGTTCTTCAAGCTTGCTGATACGCAGCTCAAACAATCCCTGCTCTTCCTTGGCCGCATCATACTCAGCGTTCTCGCTCAGATCACCGTGCGACCGCGCCTCGGCGATTTTGTCCGCCATCTCAGCGCGTCCTTTTGATTTCATCTGCTGCAGCTCTTTTTCCAGTTCGAGCATGCGCTCGCGTGTCAGGTAGACTGTTCCTTTCGACTCCACGGTGTACTCCGTATTGATTCAGCGTAGCGAGAGAATAAAAAACATAGCCAGTATTCCGCACAGGAATTCTGGCTATGAAGAAACAAAGTATGTTTTTACCGGGACATTGTCAAGAGCGAAAGTTGTCGCCACGACGTGGCCTCACATCACATCTCAGCTGTGCTGATGCATGATGAGATGTCCCATTTTATCGCGTTTCGTACGAAGATAGGTCTCATTGATATCGTTCGGCATGCTCTCGATCGGGACACGTTCGACGATCTCAAGTCCGTAGCTTTTCAAGCCGACGACTTTCTTCGGGTTGTTCGTCAGCAGACGCATCTTTCGTATACCAAGGTCCGCGAGGATCTGTGCCCCGATCCCGTAATCGCGGAGATCATCCCGGAAACCGAGTTCGAGATTCGCCTGCACGGTGTCGAAGCCGGAATCCTGAAGGTTGTACGCACGCAGCTTGTTTGCGAGTCCTATCCCGCGGCCTTCCTGCCGCATGTAGAGCACCACGCCACGGCCCTCGCGTTCCACCATCATCATCGCGGCGTTGAGCTGATCCTTGCAGTCACAGCGGAGAGATCCGAAGGTATCTCCCGTGAGGCATTCCGAGTGCACGCGCACGAGGACCGGGGCATCGTCTGAAATATCACCCTTGACCAGGGCAAGATGCTCCTTGTTGTCCATGGTGTTCGTGTAAAGATGTATCTCGAATTCCCCGTAACGGGTTGGAAGATGAGTGACAATCTCCTTCTTCACCAGCTTCTCTTTCTTCACGCGGTATTCGATCAGCTGATTCACCGTGATGATCTTGAGCGAATGCTCCTCCGCGATGGCGAAGAGCTCCGAGGTGCGCGCCATGGTGCCGTCTTCTTTCAAAATCTCACAGACGACACCGACAGGCTGCAGCCCTGCAAGACGGCCAAGGTCCGCCGCTGCTTCGGTATGACCCGCGCGGCGAAGAACGCCGCCCTGCACGGCCTTGAGCGGGAAAATATGTCCCGGGCGTGCAAGATCGGTCGGGCGCGTCGCGGGATCCGCGAGGGCGCGGATCGTGGCAGCCCGGTCTGCAGCGGAGATGCCGGTCGTCGTCCCGTGCACGTAGTCCACGGTGACCGTGAAATTCGTCCCGTGCAATGCGGTGTTGCCGTCCACCATCATGCCCAGCTGCAGATCTTCCATGCGCTGCTCTGTCAGCGGCACACAGACCATGCCGCGACCGTATCGCACCATGAAATTGACGATTTCCGGTGTGGTTTTTTCTGCCGCGCAGACGAAATCTCCTTCGTTCTCGCGATCTTCATCGTCGACGATGATGATCACTTCTCCTGCGCGTATCGCTTCGATCGCTTCGTCGATGCTATTGAATGACTGTGCCATGAGGCAGCTCCGTATTTATTCGCCCGAGGCCTCGCGGGTGACCGTGCTGACGGCCGAGCGATCGAATTTCAGTTTGAGATTGTCGCCGACATCGAGAAGCACCGTTTTTTCATCGACATTGACGATTTTACCGTGCATGCCGCCGGAGGTGACAACCTTATCGCCCTTCTTGATGCTGTCGAGCATTTTCTGACGCTCCTTGGCGCGCTTTTGCTGTGGACGCAGGATCATGAAATAGAAAATGACGAAGATGAGTGCGAAAAATATCAGCGTGCTGAACATCCCGCCGCCGCCGCTTCCCCCCTGCTGGGGTGCCATGGCCAAGAATTGGGTAATCACGATGTCGCTCCTGAATGGTACTGATTGTCGGAAGTTATTCGGTTGACTGTGCATGGTACCGGGCCACGAAGGCCTCTTTCCATGCAGAGAAACGATCTTGAAAGATAGCATTTCGCGCGGCACGCGTCAATCGCAGATAAAACGTGAGATTGTG
>CAJXSA010000471.1 GCA_913060595.1 uncultured Ignavibacteria bacterium | reverse complement strand
CATTCACCGTGTGATAGCCGTATCCTTTGCGTCCGCGCAGGACTTGCTCATACTCCGCTTCGATGCCGTTGAATCCGACGATGTCACCAGGCTGATAGTAATCGCCGAGATTCTTGAGCAGCTGGGGGGATATCTCCTTGGTATACCCGAGGAGGTGTGCCATTCGAGGTTTCATCGAGTAGATGCGCCTGCTTTCGACGACGTAGTTGACACCGGGGAGCAGTGTCCGGTTCTCCTCGAGGAGCGAAAGCTGCTGAAAGGTCAGGTCGCGGGCGATCTTGACCGGTTCGAAGGAATTCATTCCTGCACGGCTGACCCGGTAGCGGACAACATTCGAATCAACCTGGAACATGCGTACCAGAAGGGGCAGGCTGTTCCAGTCGAACTTGAATGGTGTCACCGTCAGCGTATAGCTGGGATTGTTGCCAACGATGAGATTGCCTTCGCGATCGTAAATCAGTCCGCGGAGGGGATCTTTCGAGATCTGGTGAATCGACTGCTTCTCCGCCTGCGTGCGAAAGGAATCAAACTGCACGAACTGCAGCTCATACATCCGTATCAGAAGGACGGCGATCAGAATGAGGAAGATCGCTCCCATGCACGCTTGCGAGAAGCAAAAGAACTGCGTTCCATGTTTCTCCTTGCTCAGACCTTCAATCTCGAACCTGTGCGCGCAAGAATCAAGACAGGAATCGTGCTCAACACAGCAGTGTACACCGCCGACGCGAGTACATGCTGCAGCAGGATGGCATTCAGATCGAAGGACAGGCTTTGAAAATAGGCGAAGACATAAATCAGGCCGAAGATCGCTGCGGCGAGCAGGACGAGTGCCACGACGCGCGGGCTGCGGATGACGCGTGCCGTTTTTTCCGCGTCAAAAAAAAGCCCGACTGCAAAGGTGCTGACAACCAGCGCAAGAGCGGAGATGCCGACCACCTCTCCCATATAAAGGTCAATCATGAGACCGGCGGGGAATGCGTAGAGCATGCCCGGTGTCGCGCCTTCATGCAGGGCGATGAAGACGAGGCCGATCAGCGGAAGGGAAGGGATTGCATCCCCGACAGAAATCAGTGGGACGACGCTGACATGCAGCGCAACGAGTACCAGCATCATGCCGGCATACCAGACGTACCTGCGAACTTCGAGCCGCATCCTACTGCTCCTCCGACGGAAATACTGCTTGCTCGATCTGGCTGCGTTCAGGAATACTGCGGTAGCGAATGACGAACACTCGCTCCAGCGAGGCGAAATGAACGCGCGGTTCGACCACAATGTGACTGAACTGACCGCCGCCTCCCGGCCCGATGCTGCGCACCACACCGATCATAAGTTCCGCGGGGTATATGTTACTGTACTCCGAGGTTACGATCGTATCACCGGGAAGCACATCCGCGGTCTTGTCCACATTCTTCAGAATGAGATTGTCGCCCTCTTCCCACGCAATGATGCCATCGATGCGCGAGCGCTTGATCTTTGCGGTTGCCCGAAAATCGCGATGCAGCGCCAGCTGCGCGATCGCGTAGCTGCCTGTGGTCGCGATGATTTTCCCGACCAGTCCGTTTTCGTTGATGACAGGCATATTCACGGCGATGCTGTCGTCACTTCCCGCATCCAGCGTGATCATGTGCTGGCCGAGGACAAGAGATTTCCCAACGATTTCTGTGGGGACGAGCGCGTAGGAACTGCGCTCTCGGAAACCGATTTTCCGGCGCAGCTCGAGGTTTTCCTGGCGTAGCTGGCGCAGCTGCATGACTTCCTCCATAAGCGTAACGTTGACATCGCGAAGTTTCGCAGCGTCTCTGTCGGCGGAAAACATGCCGGCTGCCCAGGTGGTGGAGGATTGCAGGGAGGCGAATGTGATGATGCTGAAGGAGCGGAGGACCTGGACTGGGGCACTGTCACTATTGACGATGAGAAACAGCGACAGCGCTGACAGCACGGTCAGCATGATGTAGTCGCGAAAGACCCGGAATACGCTGAATAGAAATTGCACAGTTCATCACTCGCAGATTCCTGGATCAGTACTTTTTGCCCTTCATGATCACGTTGCCGTAGTGATGGAGATTCTCCATGATGGCCCCGGTACCGCGGGCGACAGCCGTGAGCGGATCTTCGGCAACATGTACGGGAAGATTGGTTTCCTTGCGGATGCGTGCGTCGAGTCCTTTCAGCAGGGCCCCGCCACCGGTAAGCATGATTCCGCGGTCGAGGATGTCTGCGGCGAGTTCCGGCGGCGTGTGTTCAAGCGTTGTCTTGACGGCCTCGACAATGGCCGTGATCGGCTCATGCAGCGCCTCGCGGATTTCCACGCTTGAGGCTTCCACCGTGGTGGGAAGACCACCAACGAGATCTCGTCCCTTGACACGGACAACCAGCTCCTGCTTGAGGGGGACGGCGCTCCCGACTTCGCACTTGATGATTTCCGCCGTCCGCTCTCCGATGAGGAGGTTGTGGCTTTTCTTGAAATGCTGCATGATGGCGCTGTTGAGTTCGTCTCCCGCGATGCGTATCGAC
>CAJXSA010000470.1 GCA_913060595.1 uncultured Ignavibacteria bacterium | reverse complement strand
GGAATTTTTCATTATCCTGAACAGCCATGCCTTGCAGTTCGTTCCCTGTTCGAACTTGTCAAAAAAGCGGTAGGCTTTGAGATAGGTCTCCTGGAGGAGGTCATCGGCTTCATCGGGGTCGCTGGTCATGCGCAGTGCGAAATTGTACAGCGCGTCCATGTGCGGCAACGCTTCCCTCTCGAAATCGAGATGACGCTTTCGCAGGCTTTCCGGTGATTCCGAAGACTCCACGTTTCCCGACTGGACCTCTTCCTGTATATCGGGATTTGCGACAGTCATATTGCTCCGTTTGTTCGGTCCTGAATCTATGAAATATACACTCCACCCTGACAAGGTACAATGTCTGATGCCTCGTGGCCGAGAATGCCCCGCTCCCGCTGGAAAGATTGCCCCGGCAATGGTGAATTTTCAGTCTTTTTTTATTTGATAATCAGTGCGATTCTGCTATATTTCCAATTAAGATATGATTAATCTGCTTTATTCTCATCGTATTTGCAACATAAATCGTCGTTCCCTTCCGTGATGAATCAGTCCTGGTCGCTCGGGAGCACCGTCCCCGCCCTCTGTCCGAAATGCAATGCTGAAGCTCTTCACCGCAGTCATGCGCACTCGACGCTGGAGGAGAAGCGTAAGAAACTGAGTTCGAAGCGTCCCTATCGATGCCATGAGTGCGAATGGCGCGGATGGCTTGAGGAATCTCAGCTGCGCTACTCTGCCGCAATGGTCAAGGCACGGATCGTCACCAACGAGGAGCATGACGTCGATGTGCCTGACATCGCCCTCGATGACGAGCAGGCGCCGGCAACAATACCCGTTCAGGGGTTGGATGCATCCGCTCAGGCAGAGGACGCGCAGACGGCCAGCGGTCGGCAGAACTCAGCAGGCAGCAGGAAACGCGGCCGGAGCAGAAAATCCGAACGCGGATCCCGGTCGGCGACCACTGAGAAAAAGACAGACGCTGTTTCATCCGAGGCCGAGAGTGTGTCGAACGGTGAGCGGCTGCCTGATTTCGATGAAGCGGAATCCATGCCTGTGGCGCGAAAGGTCGATCGTGCCTTTCACCATCACGCCCGCCATACTGCCAAGCGATGTCCCGGTTGCGGTGAGCCTACGCTGTTTCGCTCCCGTTCACGTGGCTTCAGTGAGAGTGTGAAAAAACGATTCACGAATAAACGCCTGTACCGCTGCCATCGCTGCGGCTGGCGTGGATGGCTGAAACGGGGCTTCTGAGACCCCAACCGCCCCAGTTTCGGCCAATGTTTACCGTAGTCCCCAATTCTCCCACCATTTGATGGATAGATCCATGCAGATCTCCAAATCAGCAGGCTATGCAGTGCACGGACTTGGGTACCTCGTCACCCGAGGCACACAGCAGCCCGTGCAGATCTCTGAAATCGCTGAAGACCAGGATGTTTCCAAGACCTACCTTGCGAAAATCTTCCAGCAGCTTTCCACTGCGCGCATCGTCGTCGGTCATCGCGGTGTCACCGGCGGGTATATCCTTGCCCGCGATCCCTCCGAAATTACGCTTGTCGACGTGATCGAAGCCGTCGATGGTCCTATCATTCGCCGTCATTGCTGTCTCGGACTCTTCGGCTGTTCGATCAAGTCCAAGTGTGTCGTGCTCGACGCATTTTCCGAAGCGAACGAGCGCTTCGTCGAGACGCTTCAGAAAATGACATTGCGTGATGTTGTCGATGGAATGACGAAGGTGAAAGCTCCGTTTCTCGCGCTCGGAAAAGGCAAGAACTGAGTCGGAGCCGTGACCGGCCGCAGCCGGCCGATGAGCCATCGTGGAATTCACCCTACAACATACGGATGCGGGCAGCAAGGCGCGCGCAGGCACCTTTCAGACCGATCACGGAGAGGTGGAAACGCCGATTTTCATGCCTGTGGGAACACAGGGCACGGTCAAAGCCGTTGAGCAGCGCGAACTGAAGGAGATGAACGCGCGAATAATCCTTGCGAACACCTACCATCTCGCGCTTCGACCCGGCACCTCTCTGCTCGAAGAAGCGGGCGGCCTGCATCGCTTCATGAACTGGGATCGCCCGATCCTCACCGACAGCGGCGGGTACCAGGTGTTTTCGCTTTCCGAGCTGAGGAAAATCGAACAGGACGGAGTGACGTTTCAGTCGCATATCGACGGATCGTATCACCGCTTCACCCCGGAGCGTGTCATTGATATCCAGCGGTCCATCGGTTCGGACATCATGATGATTCTTGATGAATGTCCCCCTGCGGACTGTGGCTATGAATATGCCGAACGCAGCAACGCACTCACGCTGCGCTGGGCCGCCCAGGCGCGGGAACATGTCGCCCGGACTGCGCCGCGGTACGGACATGAACAGTATGCGTTCGGGATCGTGCAGGGAAATGTATTCGAAGATCTCCGCTCACAGAGCGCGATGGGATTGGTGGAGCTTGACTTCGACGGCTATGCCATCGGAGGCCTCGCCGTGGGTGAGACCGCGGAGGGGATGTACCGCATCACCGGTCACACGACGGCACTGCTGCCCGCAGAGA
>CAJXSA010000469.1 GCA_913060595.1 uncultured Ignavibacteria bacterium | reverse complement strand
GAAGAAACTCCGGCCGCCACGGAAGAAACTCCGGCCGCCACGGAAGAAACTCCGGGGCAGGACGAAGCTGCCGGTGAAGAGGACAAGGCTGCACCGGAAACTCCTCCCACCGCCTGACAGGGCGAACACATTGTGATAAAATCGGCAAAAGCCCCTCCGCGGAGGGGCTTTTGCTGTATCAGGGGAAATCGGAATGCTGTGCCGCAGCACTGACGCGTCAGAGCAGTTCTTCCACTTTGTCGAGCAGGGCGTTCATCAGTCCCGCGGTGGCGGCGATGGGATCAGGCCTGGTCATGTCCACGCCCGCATCACGCAGCAGGTCGATCGAGTAGCGGGAACTGCCCGCCTTGAGGAATTCGAGATAGCGATCGAGAGCGCCCTCGGAACCGTCGAGAATTGCGCGGGAAATCGCGGCCGCTGCGGAAAGCCCGGTCGCATACTGGAAGACATAGAAGCTGCGGTAAAAATGGGGAATGCGTGACCAGTTCATCGCGTAGGCGTCATCCATTTCAAAATCCGGTCCGAGGTAGCGACGGTAGAGTTCGGACATCTTGCCGCTGAGCACGTCCACCGTGAGCGGTGTGCCGGCTTCGGCGGACTGGTGGATGTACTGCTCGAACTCGGCAAACAGCGCCTGATTGTATACTGTCCCGCGGATCGCGTCGATGTGGTGAAAGAGAAGATGAAGGCGAAGCTCGGGATCGGACTGCGTTCCAAGCATGTGATCGACGAGAAGCATCTCGTTCGTGGTCGACGCCACTTCGGCACAGAAGATCGTGTACCCGCCATACACCGGCGGCTGGTTTTTCCACGTGTAATACGAATGCATCGCGTGTCCCATTTCATGGGCGAGCGTGAAGACGTCCTTCAATGTGCTGCTGTAGTTGAGAAGCACGAAAGGGTGCGCGCCGTAGGTCCAGGCGGAATACGCGCCGGACGTTTTCCCCTGGTTTTCATACACATCGATCCAGCCGCCGTCGAGTCCGCTGCTCAGGTCACGGACGTAGGCGGGACCGAGCGCTGCCATGGCCTCGCGCACGTGCCGCACGGCCTCGTCGTACGGGAAATGGAAACTGGCTTCCGATGCGAGCGGCACGTACAGATCCCACGGACGTACGGCATCGAGCTTGAGCAGCCGTTTGCGCAGAGCCATCGAGCGGTGCAGCGGTGCGAGGTTGTCGTTGATCGTGCGCACCACGTTGTCGTACACCCCTTCCGGGATGTTGTCCTCATACAGCGCCATGTGCCTGGTGTTTTCGTACCGGCGGGCGCGGGCGAGATAGATCTCCTTCTTTACCTGTCCCCCGAGTGTTGCAGCCAGCGTGTTTCTCCATGCGCCATAGGCGCCGTACATCGCACGGTAGGCATCCTCACGCACGCGGCGGTCGCGGGACTCCTGCAGCTGAATGTAGCGTCCCTTGGTCACTTCCACTTCGCCGCCGTCCTCGTCGGTGATGCTTCCGAAACGGATATCCGCGTCGTTGAACATGCCGAAGATGTTCGACGGTGCGGCGAGGGATTCCATCGAGAGCGCAAGCAGCTGCTCCTCCGACGGCGTGCGGGTATGCGCTTTCATGCGTAGGATTTCGTCGAGATGATGCGCGTAGACTTCCAGACCGTCGGTCTCGGCGATGTGACCGCGCACCACGTCCTCCGGCATGGAAAGGATTTCAGGCAGCACCCAGGATGTCGCGGCGCCAATGCGGGCATGCTGCGCCATCACGCGGTCCATCATTCCCTGGTATACCGTGTTGGCGGTGTTTTCATCGTATCGCCGAAACGCGTAATTCCCGAGACGGCCGGCGATCACATTGAGGTCGTCCGCGAAATGCAGCCATCGCAGAAGCTGTGCGCCTGAAGTCGCCAGCGTTCCTTCGAAATCGGCGACTTCGCCCAGCATCCGGTCGACGACGTTGTAATCCTCTTCCCACTCGCCGTCGGAGGCGTACATGTCTTCAAGCTTCCAGGTGTATTGCGGGTCCAGTTCTTCCCGCGCGGGAAGACGGCCCTTGCCGGTCGGTGTTGTCGTCATGGTTCTTCCAATCGTGATAGGGAGCGCCCGTCCGGTATGGGACGGACCGGTATCCCCTCCTCCCCCGTTTCGTCACGGAAGATCTTTCAGCAGCTTCCTGGCCGGAGCAGCCTGTTCGCTTCCGGGGTAATCCCTGAGAAGGACGTCACAGTCCCTGCGGGCGTCGCCGTGCCGCTTCTGTGCGACAGCGGCCCGTGCACGGGCGAGAAGCGCGTGCGGCATCTTGTCAGAATTCCCGTAGCCGAGTACCGTCGAAAACAGGTCCCGTGCTTCGGCATACTGCCCCTGCTGCAGCGCGGTCTCACCGAGCCAGTAGACACAGTTGTCCGTCATGTCGTTCGCACCGCCCGTCTGCAGCAGTCCGGCGAACAGGCGCCGCGCCCGGTCGAATTCCCGGGCGTGATAGGCGCTGAGACCTTTCTGGTATTCGCGAAGGAAGGTCATCGAGGGCTGCACGGCCGGGTCGAATGCCGGCGCGTCACCGGTTGCTGACGACGTGG
>CAJXSA010000468.1 GCA_913060595.1 uncultured Ignavibacteria bacterium | reverse complement strand
AATGTGCCAGGTGCCTTTCGCCCGGTCGGCCGGAAACATGTCGAGCACGACATCCCCGCCGCTGAGTGTGGCCAGCGTCAGGGGCGTGATGAATTCGCAGGCAGAGGGTGTCATGATCACGCGGACATCCGCTCCGGCCTTGACGAGTTCGCGCACGAGCAGCGCCGATTTGTATGCGGCAATGCTGCCCGTCACCCCGACAATGATATGTTTCCCGTCGAGACTCACTCTTCCTTGTAGCGGTAGGAGACGCGGTCGTCCATCAGGTCCTCGACCGCCTTCTGCGTCGGCTTGGGCAGCTTCTCGAATTCAATGCTGATGCGTGTCTGCTCGGGATTGGATTCGACCTCTTCCTCGGAATCGCCGCGCGTCGTGAAGGCTTCGAGTTCCTGGTTGAGACGGATTTTCATTTCCTCGTTGATCTGACGCGCCCGGTTCGAGAGCACCACGATCGCTTCGTAAATGTTTTCCGCGTGATTGTCAATGGCCGAAAGATCGAGGGGTTGAAGAGACATGTGTCCTCCTGTATGATAGATTATTCCTGACTTCCTTGTATATGCGAGAGGACGATGCCGGCCACTTCCGGGACGGAGCGTGCCAGGTCGTCGTTGATCACCTCGTAATCGAAGGCGCCGGACTGCGCGAGCTCCCATTCCGCCCGCTGCATGCGCCGTTCGATCACATCCTCACTGTCGGTGCCGCGCCGGACGAGCCGCTCGCGCAGCACATCCATGCTCGGCGGACGGATGAAAATCAGCACCGCCTGCGTGCCGTAAAGCTCTTTGATGGACAGCGCGCCCTTGACGTCGATGTCGAAGAGCAGGTGTCCGTCCTCCGCCAGCACGCGGTCCACTTCCGCTTTCAGCGTGCCGTAGAGATTGCCGTAAATCTCTTCCCACTCGACGAGTCCGCCGTCGGCGATGCGACGCTCGAAATCCTCGCGGGAGAGAAAAAAATAGTCCTTCCCATCGCTCTCCTTGGGTCGACGGGGCCGCGTGGTCGCGGAAACGGAAAACGAAAGGCGCTCGAACTGCTGCAGTATGCGGCGCGCGATCGTGGATTTTCCGGAACCGCTCGGGGCGGAAAGGACAAAGAGCATATCGTTCTACTCGATATTCTGTATCTGTTCACGGATGCGTTCGAGTTCTTCTTTGACGGACACGACGATATGCGAAATGCCCGCATCGTAGCTTTTCGAACTGATGGTGTTCGCTTCACGGTTCATCTCCTGGAGGAGGAAGGAGAGCTTCCGTCCCTCGGAATCGTTCGCGTCGAGCGCCTCGAGGAAGAACTTCGTATGGCTGCGGAAACGCACCAGTTCTTCGGTGATATCCATCTTGTCCGCCAGCAGCGCGATCTCCATTTCAAGGCGATCGGGGTCGACTTTTTCATCCGTGATCAGGTTGCCCAGGCGCTCCTTGAGCCGCTGATACTCGAGTTCACTGCGTCCGGCCTTCGCCTTTTCAATTTCGTCCATGCCGCTGTTCATGACCTCGATGCGCTGACGCAGATCCTGCGCCAGTTCTGCGCCTTCCTGCGCGCGCATGGCATGCAGATTGTCCGCGGCCTCGCCGACGGCCTGCAGCACGAGTTCCCATTCTTCCTCCGAAAGGTCCGCCTGTTCCTCCGCGCGAAAGACATCGGAAAACTTCATGACGGCTTCCAGGCGAATCTCTTCCTCAATGCCGGTCACGGTCTGCAGCTCACGCAGCAGAGCGACGTAGGCGCGGGCGGCCTCAGCGTCCACTTTCAGCGGAACCTCGCCACCCGCGTTTTTGTCCACGGAGACCGAAAGATTGACCTTCCCACGCCTGATGCGCGCACGCACCGCCTCCTTGAGCTCGAGTTCACGCGTCTGCAGATGCTTTGGAAGACGTGAGCTGAATTCATAAAACCGGCTGTTGACCGAACGCAGCTCCGCCGTCACCGAACCCTGTCCGTTGACAGCTGTCGCCGTCCCGTATCCTGTCATACTTACGAGCATGAAAACCTGCTGCTGATTTGCCGCAACTCATTACGAACTCGAAATATACGGAGAAGCGACGTCGGATTCAATGCAATTACCGGGCGGTAGATTGCTGATTGCAGATGGCAGATGGCAGATGGCAGATGGCGATCGGGTGCAGGGAGAATCAGCGGCCGAGCTGGCTGCAGCGGCTGTCGATGGTGTCGCGGTGATACAGGTAGGTCGGAAAATCCACGCGCCTGACGCGGTACATCGCGCTGATGCGCGCGAAGAGCCGGGCGTCCTCCCCGTAGCCACCTTCCCAGCCGCCGGCCCGTTCGATGACACCTTCCCGCGCAAAAAACGTGCCGCCGACGATGCATTCCTCCAGCGGGACCTGCCGTGAGGGATCGTGCACGTCCGGGATCATCATCTGCGCGTCGCTGCCGATGGCACGGAAGCCGCCATGCAGAAAATCGATTTCCGGATGGTTGATCATGTAGGAAACGCGCAGGGCCAGATGATCCGCGGCATAGGCGTCGTCCGAATCGAGCACTGTCACCAGGTCACCGCAGCTCTCGCGCAGGGCGCGGTTACGGCTTCGGGCGGGCCCC
>CAJXSA010000467.1 GCA_913060595.1 uncultured Ignavibacteria bacterium | reverse complement strand
CACCGATCTGTTTCTTTCCATCGGACTGAATCACATCATCAACCCCCGGCAGCTGACGGCGAACGGCATTCTCAACGCTGTCCTCCCCGGGTATGTCAGCTCCTCGCTGCACATTGAGAAATCCGACATCGACGTGCTGCGCCTCCGCGTGGAAGCCCATTCCCCGGTCGCGGGCAAACCGCTCAAGGACAGCTGGCGAAAAGCGGTTGGCGTGTCCATCGTCGGCGCCGTGCTTCGCGACCAGCAAATGATGATTCCGACTGGAGAAACCATGCTCGAGGAAGGTGACCTCGTGATCGTCTTCACGCGCAGCGCGGGCATTCGGCGGGTACGGAAACTGTTCGGTTCTCAAAATCAGGGGCATACGCGGGATGCATAAACGGACCGTACTCTACGGCGTCGCACGTCTGCTGCAGGTGATGGGCATCGCCCTTCTCCCGCCCGCTGCCATCGCATGGTTCGATGCCGACCTTCCGTTTGCGGAGCTCATCTGGCACCCGGACTTCTCCGGCTTCTGGATTGCCATCCTCGCGTCCGCCGTCTTCGGAACATTATTCGCCACCATGTTCAAGCGAAACAGAAGCACGCAGACCGTGCGGGAAGGATTCGCAATCGTCACGCTGGGGTGGATCGTGCTCGCCCTGTTCGGCAGCATCCCCTTTTTCGTCCATTTCCTCGCGGAAATGAGTGACGTGACGGCATTCGGCGTCGTCCATGCGTTCACGAATTCCGTGTTCGAAATCATGTCAGGCTTCACCACCACGGGTTCCACCATCCTGACCGATATCGAGGCCGTGCCCCGGGGCCTGCTGTTCTGGCGCAGCCTGACACACTGGCTGGGCGGCATGGGCATCGTGACGCTGGCCCTGGTCATTTTTCCGGCACTGGGCGTCTCGGGCTATCACATGTTCAAGGGAGAAGTGCCCGGGCCGACCACCGAGCGCCTGCAGCCGCGCCTGGCGGAAACGGCCAGCATCCTCTGGGGCGTCTACGCCCTGCTTTCGCTCGCGGAGACGATACTTCTCATGGTGGGCGGAATGGACTGGTTTGACGCCCTGTGCCATACATTCGGAACAATGGCCACCGGCGGTTTCAGCACCAAGAACCTGTCGGTCGGTCATTACCAGAACGAGTTCATCATCTGGGTCATCATCGCGTTCATGTTCCTCGCCGGTGTCAATTTCCTCCTGCACTACAATGTGCTTCGCGGAAATTACCGTGTGCTGAAAATCGACCGCGAGTTCCGTTTCTATGTGGGCGTCATCGTTGCGGCCGTCATTCTCAGTACTGTCCTGCTTTATGTCGAAGGCCTCCCGTCGGTCGATTACTCGAGAACGCACTTCCGCAGCGATCCCGTGCCGTATGAAGATTTCGCCGCGCACGTGCAGAGCGAGGAGCAGAAGGTACAGTCCCTGTACGGGAGCTTCCGGGAATCCGCCTTTCAGGTCGTGGCCATCATCACGACGACGGGTTTCGGCACGGTGGACTTCGACGTCTGGCCAACGACCCTGCGCCTCATGCTCGTCGTTCTGATGTTTTTCGGGGGCTGCGCGGGGAGTACCGGTGGCGGCATGAAAATGATACGCGTGCTGATCAACCTGAAAGCCGCCTGGCGCGAAATCATTAAAATGGCCCGCCCGCGCATCATCCGCCCCGTGAAAGTCGGCGGCACACCCGTCGAAGACATGCGCGTGGGAAACATCGTTTCCTTTTTTATCCTGTTTCTCTCCCTGTCCATCCTCTCCTCCCTTCTGCTGACATTCTTCGTCCCCGACCTGGTGACGGCCTTTACAGCCGTGGTGGCCTGCCTGGCGAACATCGGGCCGGGCCTCGCCGGTGTGGGTTCCATCGAGAACTTCAACTGGATACCCATCCCCGGGAAGTGGATACTCATATTCAACATGCTGCTAGGACGCCTGGAGATCTTCACCGTCCTCGTGCTGTTCCGCGCATCAATCTGGCGGTAATGCCGGCGGGGGAGGCTGAAAACGTTCGTCCAGCCAGTCGAAGACACGCTGGTTGAGCAGGGCGATATTGCCCACGTGATCATGGGCATCAGCGACGTGCAGCGACGGGATGCGAATGCTTTCCTTCTCTGCAGATCCGACCTTTTCCATGAACATCGTCGCCTGGTCTTCGAGCTCGGGATAGGCATAATCCCCGTAGATACAGAGCAGCGGACAGTGGATGCGATAGAGCAGGTCCTCCGTGCTGTACTGCTTCGTCGCGTGGATGAGCTCCTGCAGACGCTGCACCCCGAATCGCCTGCTCATGTTGAGCACAAACAGCTTCATATCCGTGCGAAGAATGCTCTCGGGCAGTTCGTGAATGTCGGCAAGTGAGACATCGACTTTTGTCGCACGCTGCCCGATGAGAGCGAGAAATATGCGGTGGATGTTCACGAACGGAGGATTGGTGATCAGCGCCTTGATCCGCGGATCAAAGACGGCGGCGCGCGCCGCGAAATAGCTTCCGACACCGCTGCCAAGCAATGCGATGCGTGACTGATCAACGTCGGTGCGGGTCTCGAGATAATCGAGCGCTTCCTGCAGCGGCACTTCATAGTCGTGGCGG
>CAJXSA010000466.1 GCA_913060595.1 uncultured Ignavibacteria bacterium | reverse complement strand
GGCGAAAGTCACGGTACCGGCATCGGCGCGGTCATCGACGGCTGTCCTTCCGGTGTGCACCTGACGTCCGAGCATATCAGCCATGCCCTGCAACGTCGGCGACCGGGACAGTCACCGATCACAAGCGCGCGCGCGGAGACGGACGATGCAGATATTCTCAGCGGCGTGTTCGAAGACCGTACCCTCGGCACACCTATTGCCGTCCTCGTGCGCAACACCGATGCACGCAGCGATGATTACACACCCGAGCAGTATCGCATCGGTCATGCGGACCGCAGCTGGCAAAGCAAATACGGTCACAGGGATTACCGGGGCGGGGGCCGTTCTTCCGGGCGGGAAACCATCTCGCGCGTGATCGGCGGTGCCGTCGCGGAGCGCATTCTGCCGGACGATGTCCGCATCACCGCTTTCGCGCGGCAAATCGGCCATATCGCGGCGGTGCACATCCCGGATGCACTGACCCGCGACATGGTGGACAGCTACCCGACACGCTGCCCGGATCCCGACGCCGACATCGCCATCACAGAAGAGCTGCTCCGGCTTCGAGAGCAGGGAGACAGCGTCGGGGGCATCGTCGAACTGCGCCTGGACAATGTCCCTCCCGGACTTGGCGAACCGGTGTTTCACAAGCTCAAATCTACGCTGACCTCTGCAATCATGAGCATCGGTGCGGTGACGGGTGTCGCGCTGGGTGATGCCTTCACGGAAGCACTGCTGCCAGGCAGCGCATACCATGAAGCGCTGCCCGGCGGCGCGGAAGGACTCGCCCTCCGATCATACGGCATACAGGGCGGGATCAGCACGGGCGCGCGCATCGTGCTTCGCTGCGCCGTCAAGCCTACCAGCACGCTCGGCGACATGGCGCGCGCAGGACGTCACGATCCCTGCATCATTCCCCGCATCATCCCCGTCGTGGAGAGCATGGCCGCGCTCGTGATCGCCGATTACTGGCTCGCGGCACGCATGGACAGGATATGAGCCGTCTCGGCAGCACCTTTCGCACGCTGCGACATCGGAATTTCCGCCTGTTCATCACCGGTCAGCTCATTTCACTGATCGGGACCTGGGCACAGCGCCTCGGCGTGGGGTGGCTTGCATGGGAGCTGACACATTCCGCATTCTGGGTCGGCGCCGTCGCGTTCGCCGGATTGTTTCCCGGCGTGCTCGCAGGGCCGTTCGCCGGTTCCATCGTGGACAGCATGAGCCGCTTCCGGCTGCTGAAAATCACGCAGCGCCTCTTCCTGGTTCAGGCCAGCATTCTCGCGATTCTCACCATTACCGGCCATATCAGCATAGAATGGCTGCTTTTGCTTGAGACGCTACTCGCTGTCATCACTGCGTTCGATATTCCCGTCCGCCAGGCGCTGGTCGTGGACCTGGTGGGAAAAGAGGACCTTCCGAACGGCATCGCCATCAATTCCACGACCGTCAACATCACGCGCATGATCGGTCCTGCAATTGCCGGAGTCATCATCGTCGGATTTGGCATCGGCGAGGCCTTCCTGTTCAATTCCATCACGTATATCGCCGTCCTTGTCAGCCTCGCCCTGATTCGGCTCGAGGAGCACGCCCCGTCGCGTGGCGGACAGCGTCGCATTTCACATATCAAGGACGGACTGCGCTATGCCTGGCGTACGCCGCAGATTCGGAACTGGCTGCTGCTCTTCTTTTTACTTGCCCTTTTCGGCATGCCGTACGGCACCATCATGCCCGTCGTTGCCGAGGCGGGATACGGCATGGGTGCTGCCGGACTCTCGTGGCTGGTGGCCGCCTCAGGCCTCGGGGCCACGACAGGCGCGCTGCTGCTCGCCTCACGGAGCAGCACGCGCGGACTGCCACGCCTGCTGTTTATCGGTGCCGTATTTTTCGGCGTCTCCCTGATCGTATTCGGCCTTATCGACTCTTTCCTGTTCGCAGTCCTTTTCATTCCCCTCTGCGGCTGCGCCATGATGCTGCAGATGGCCGGGATAAACATCGTTCTGCAGACAGAGCTCGCCGAGGAACAGCGCGGTCGCGTCATGAGCCTGCTCAGCATGGCATTTCAGTCCGCTTTCCCGCTTGGAAGCCTTTGGATGGGATGGTGCGCGGAACACTTCGGCGTGTCGACGCCCTTCCTCGTCGGCGGCAGCCTGACCGCGCTTTCCGCTATCCTTCTCGGATCCCGCATTCTGTATCAGCGCGCGCAGTCCGCCGGGGTATCCACCGGCCGTGCAGCCGGCTGACGGAACACCCCGAGAAATTTCTGCGCGAGAAATGACCCGTCCGTTTCATAATAATAGCCCACTTCCGCAAATCCCACGCGCGCGCACGCGCGACACCCGTCTGTCAGGCGATACTGAACGATCACGCGCGTGCGTCCTCCGCGCAGCTTCTCCACACGCGGCAGATGATCCGGCGAACGGTCTGCGGGATGCATGGCGAGCTTCGGATAGCGCTGCTGAAGCTGCACCCATCCCCCATCGCGGGCGCGCTGCCCTTTCACCTGTGACAGATCATCGTCCACATTGAGCGCGTTTCCGTCACTTCCGAGCAGATACAGGCCGTGCTGGTCATGCGCCCCCAGCGGCTCATGAAGGATGAT
>CAJXSA010000465.1 GCA_913060595.1 uncultured Ignavibacteria bacterium | reverse complement strand
GGCGTGGGACGGGCGAACTCAAGGAACTGTGTGATGATGCCGTTCACCCGCTGCACCTCGGTGCGAACGGTCTCAGTCAGGGTTTCAAATTCTTCAAGGTCTTCACGGGGAGTGAATTCGGCGCGGAAGCGTTGTGCGATGATGCTGATGGCGTTGAGCGGATTCCGAATTTCATGCGCGATGCCTCCGGCAAGCTCACCCATCGCTGTCAGACGGTCCCGACGCTGCAGCTGCGCCTGGGCACGCCGCTGTTCGGTGAAATCCCTTGCTATGGCGACCATCGTTTCCACAGCGCCATCGTCCCCGCGAATGATGGACGTACTGACGACGAGCTGCCGCTGCTCCCCTTCGGCGTTGGTGCGCGAAACCTCCTCGAAGCCGATCGGCTCTCCATGCTCTCGCGTGCGTCGCAGCAGGAGTGCGTCATCGGGGACGATTGTGTCGTACGCGCGTCCCGTCGCGGCGTCAGCGTCGACGCCGAGCAGGGCGACGGCGGCTTCGTTGAATACTGTGATCGTTCCCTGTGCGTCCGATGCGACCACGGCGTCGGCGATGTTGTCGAGCACCAGCCCCGTGTATGTCGTGACCCTGCGGTGTTCGGCAGCGAGTGTTGCGAAGCGCTGCCGCGTGAGCAGCAGGACGAGCAGGATGGCGGCCGTGACGAAGAAGCCGATCGCGATCAGTATCGTGCGTCGCATCGACCGCTGCTGTATCGCCCGAACACGAACGAGCGAGAGTCCTATGCGCGACAGCATGGTTGTCCCGTCAGGGAAGGAGAGCCGGCGGACCGCTTCGAACACGCGGCCTCCGTCATACTCCCGGATGCGCGTGTACGCGCTGTCGGTTTCCATGGCCTGCTGGAGAAACGGGTCTTCGTCGATGGCGGACATCTCTTGTATGCCGCGGCTGGCAGTGAGGATGCCGAGTGAGTCCTGCAGGAGGACATAGGCGATATCCGGAGTGTCGCCGATGTCCTGCACCAGTTTGCCGATGCCGAGACGCTTGCGGAGCTCGAGCAGTTCTGAGGACGAAAGTCCCAGCAGCACTGCGCCGTCACGGTTGCCGCGTGCGTGCGCGAGCACGAACAGCGTATCGTCCGTCCACGGGCAGTGGATTCTGCTGTCCGCGGTCCAGACATAGCTGCCGTCGAGCACGGGCGTGAGAACCTCCTTCATGATCGGATGCGCGGCGTCGACATCCACGGCGGACTTCCGCGGGGCACTTGTGCTGCCTGCGGCACCTGAGCCGTCGAAGAACATGGCGAGCGCCAGTCCGAGCTCCCGCGCCTCTGCGGCCAGGCGGGACTGTGACATGGGACGCGCTTCATCCCGGGCGTCGAGCAAGCGGGCGGAGAGGAGCATACGGTCGATCAGCGCCTGGTCGAGCTCCCGTCCCGCGGTGATGGTGATTTCACTGCCGCGGTTGAGCGTTTCCATCAGCAGGAGGGCTTCCGCCCGCACGCTGCCGAGCAGTTCATCCCTGCTCTGCGTGACCTCAACGTACACGAACGCGGTGACGAGCAGGGCGAGTACCGCCAGTCCGCCGAGCAGCAGCTTGGATCGGCCGGATAAAGATTTGAATCGTTTCATAGGCATGAGCGTACGCTTCATATTACGATGCCGGACGTCAAAATGCATATACCGTGCCGGAATTATTTTCTGCGTCTGGATTGACGCGAAACAATTCCTTAACATGCGTTCTGCTGTCATCAAATGTGCGAGACCATGCGGTATTCACACCTGAGCCGGCTTCTTCTGTCCACACTCGTCCTCAGTGTCTGCGCTGCGCTTCCTGCGCTGCTGTGGTCACCGGATGGCCGCGTACTTCCGCGTCGAACGGATCTGCACATGTATCTCGTGATGCTGGATCGCTTCGCCGACGGGGACCGGTCGAACAATGATGCCAACGGATTGTCTGATGCGCGCGATCCGCTCGCGGTGCAGGGAGGAGATCTGCGCGGTCTCGCCGCTCGGCTGCCCTATCTTCGCGCACTCGGTGTGAATGCCATCTGGCTGACACCGGTGCAGGAGAACGTGCCCGGCGCCTTTCACGGGTACTGGATACAGCACTTCAAACGGGTGGACCCCCGTCTCGGCAGCATGCAGGACCTGCGCCGCGTGATCAGGGAGGCGCATGCGCATGGAGTACGTGTGTACCTCGATGTCGTGTGCAATCACACCGGTCCGCTGATCGGGACCGCCGAAGGGGGACATGAGTGGAACGCCGACGGGTACACCCTGGAGTGGAACGATCCATCCCGTCTCCCGACCCCCGAGGTGCTGCAGGATCTTTCGCTCTATCATCCATACGGCGAAGTGCTCAAATGGGAGCCGCCATACCAGGTGCTCGGGGAGTTGCCCGGAGGACTCGATGATCTCCGTACAGAGGATCCACGCGTGCTCGCGATCATGATTGACATCTGGTCATGGTGGATGGAGCAGACTGACTGCGACGGCTTTCGTGTCGACACGGTCAAGCATGTGGACATGCCGTTCTGGTACGCCTGGCTGCAGGCGATGCGGCGGCACGCGCAGGCGCTGGGCCGGCGGGATTTCTTCATTTTCGGCGAGGTGTTCAGCGCCGAGGACA
>CAJXSA010000464.1 GCA_913060595.1 uncultured Ignavibacteria bacterium | reverse complement strand
GCCGCTTTTCGCGATATCCGTGCGCACTTCTATGACCGTGCAGCCCTCCGCGTCCTCGGCCCGGGACCACGCTTCATCGAACTCTTCGCGTGTCGCCACGCGATGCGCCGTGAGCCCGAGCGCCGCGGACAGCGCCGTGAGATCGGCGCCATGCGGCGTGAGGAAATGCCGCGTGAACGCGGGATCGAATTCGCGCACAGGGAGCAGGTCGAAAATCTCCCCGCCGTCGTTGTTGAGCAGAACGACGGTCAGGGGCAGCGACGCCAGTCCGTCCCCCATCGCGGCGTTCAGATTGTGCAGGAAGGCGACGTCGCCGATGCAGAGCACGCCGCGGCGTCCGCTGCCGCGCACCATGCCGAGAGCCGTGGACAGCACGCCGTCGATGCCGTTGACCCCGCGGTTGACGTGAACGGGAATATTTCTTGGCAGCATCGGGACGAAGGTCTCCACGTCACGTATCGGCATGCTGCTCGAAAGCATCAGCGGTGTGCCGTCACGCATTCCCGCAGCCATCAGATCGATGAACACGCCTTCGAGTCCCTCGTCCAGCGCCTCCAGCTCCTGCCGCAGCGCCTCGCGCGCCGCTGCGTCGGCGAGAGCAAACAGGCGCAGCCAGTCCGTGCGCGCATGGACAGGACACCCTTCCAGGAGCCGGTTGAGACGGGTGAGAAAGCGCACAACGTCCCCGTGCACGTGCAGGGAGACGCGGTGTGCGGGATCGCGTCTCCTGCGGTCCGGTGCGACCCGCAGGATATCGATGTCGCCGCAATCGTCGAAAAAGCGCAGCATGCCTGCGTTCGTCGGCGTGCCGCCGAGCAGCAGCACGCAGTCCGGTCGGAAGCGCTCGCGAAACGCGGCGGAGCGCAGCAGCAGGTCCGCACTGCCGATGCCCGCCTTCCCGCTGCGGAATCGCAGCTGCGACGCGGCTTCGGCGAGCACGGGAATGTTCTGCCGGGCGGCCAGTGCGAGCAGGGGCTCCGCCCATGCCTCCCCATCCGCGTCCGGACCGGCAATGATCACGGGGCGCACCGCGCGCAGCAGCGCGTCGGCGACTGCTGTCAGTGCACGGTCAGTAGAGAGGAACCGCGTCCAGGCGAGTCCGCTGCGGCGTCCGCGCACTCCGCCGGAGACGGCATTGCGCAGCACGTCCGGCAGCTGATCCTGCGCGCGTGCTGCGGGCAGGGGTTCGAGAGGCTTGCGGAAAGGGACGTTGCAGTGCACGGGACCGGGCCGTGGGGCGCCGGTCATGGCCACGGCGTGACACACCGCGGCGCGCAGTCCCCGCAGGCGCTCTTCATCCGGCTCGGGCTGCGCGAAATCCTCGTGCAGCCGCACGCGGTCACCGTAGAGCTTGACCTGGTCCATGGTCTGCGGCGCGCCGCTGTGGCGCAGGTGCGCGGGACGGTCGGCGGTGAGCAGCAGCAGCGGAACCGACGACGCATCGGCTTCACAGACGGCGGGAAAGTAATTCGCCGCAGCGGTGCCGGAAGTGCAGATCAGCGCCACCGTGCGCCGTGAAGCCCGCGACAGGCCGAGGGCGAAGAAACCGGCTGCGCGCTCGTCGAGCTGGCTGTGGCAGGTGAGGTCCGGGTGCTGCGCGCAGGCGAGCACGAGGGGCGTGCTGCGCGATCCCGGGGATATGACCACATCGCGCACCCCGCTCGCGGCGAGTTCCGTGGCGATGACGTCGGACCAGAGCGTATTGATATTGGACTGGGTGAGGGGCGCGGCCATGTCGCGTTTTCCGGGCATGCAACAGAGTGAATCGCCGAAAGATACGGAATTGCGGCCTTCATCGCCGCATGCCGTGGAGGTCAGGCGCCGAGCACGTCGAGCACGGTCTGCAGCTTCGCGCGCGTCTCGGCCTCTTCGTCCGCGGGATCGCTGCCGGCAACGATGCCTGCCCCGGCGAACGCGCGGGCCGCATGATTGTGCACCACGGCACTGCGAATGGTCACGGCCGCATCTCCATTGCCGGTGTCGTCGACCCAGCCGACGCAGCCCGCGTAGAGTCCACGGGAGAAGTCTTCCAGCAGACGGATACCCGCGGTCGCCTCGTCGCGCGGGGTGCCCGCCACCGCCGGCGTGGGGTGCAGCGCGCTGACCACATCCAGCATTCCATGTCCCTCGCTGAGCTGCCCCTCGATGTGCGTGAGAATATGCGTGATATGCGGGAGTGTGAGCAGGCGCACATCGTCGACACGCATCGCACGGCTGAAGGGCGCGAGCGCCCCGCGTATCATCTCTGTCACGTAGGCGTGTTCCGCGCGTTCCTTCGCATCCGCGAGCAGTGCTTCGTGCCCGCCGTCACCCGTCCGATCGCGCGTCATCGTCCCCGCCAGCGCCATCGTTGAGAACGTCCCGTCCTGCACGCGCGCCAGCCGCTCCGGCGTCGCGCTGAGGAAAAAACGCTCCCCGTCGGGACTGTAGCATATGCCGAATGAATGCGGCAGCTGCAATGCGGACAACGCCTGCAGCGGATCGAAGGATGATGCCAGTTCGACACGGACGCTGCGCGCGAGCACTATTTTCTCAAGCGCCCCTTCCCGCAGCTGCGCGAGCCCGGCCTGCACACGCCCGCGATACTCT
>CAJXSA010000463.1 GCA_913060595.1 uncultured Ignavibacteria bacterium | reverse complement strand
TGCGCGTCGAGGGATTGAAGGGGTTGGGGTAGTTCTGATACAGCGTCGCCGTCTGCGGCACCGTGGTCGGATCCACTCCCACGACAGTGCGCAGGTCGTCGATGTAGAAATTGACGCTCAGCGTTCGTGTGGGATCGATTTCCTTCAGGTAGTTCATCGTGACCGGCATGGTCTTCGTCGGCTTGGCCGGACTGTACACCACGTGATAGGAGTACTCGGGGTTGTCGGCGTACAGCAGGTAGCTGCCCTGCTCGAGGCCGGGAATCGAGTACCAGCCGGTGCTGTCGGAGATGGCGTAGCCGATCACCTCACCGGTGCTGTTGTCCTCCGCGAACACGAGCGTGCCGGGGAGCGGAATGCGCTCTGCGCCCTTGCGCAGGATGACCTGGCCGAAGAACACACCGATACCGTTGCGCACGGTTTCCTGCAGTTCGAAGTCGTATCCCTGCATGCTGCCGAGCGGGGAAATCTCCGCGCTCTCGGTGAAGTTCAGCCTTCCACCGTTGGGATGGTAGTACTGCGGCGCAAGACGCGTGTCCATCGGAATGGCGAGCAGCGCCGACGGCGGGGAGTCCGGCAGGTTGTCGAACTGGAAGACGCCGTTGGAGTCTGTGACGACGGACTGGTACTTGCGGTACGTGTGCCCGCCGCCCGCACCGCGCTTCATCTCACTGTCGATGAGCACGATGGTGGCCTGCTTGCTCACACCGGTGTTCTTGCTGCTGACTTTGCCGTACAGCTTGTTGATGGTCGATTCGGAGGAAAGCAGCGTGTAATTGAGTGCCGTTCCGGCATTCGCGATGCGTATGGCTTTCGCCATCATCGCGTTGGTCTCGTCCGCCACGAAGGAGGCGAGGTAGTTTTCCTTCTCGACCACGGTGTAATAATCGTCACCGGCAGGCAGCATGAGGCTGAAGTCGCCCTTGAAGTCGGTGTACACCACGGTGTCGACCACCGAGGCGCGCCACGAATCACGTGCTTCGAGAATGAGTGTATTGATGCTGGCGGTATCGCCTATGTGGATGAAGCGATCTTTCTTGTAGAAGGATACACGGGCGCCGGAGACGCCGATGCCGCGTTCGTCGTTGACGCGACCGAACACCGGGGAGGAGACACCGTTCTTCGCGAGCAGGTGGAACTCGAAGTTGACGGTGGCACCGGGATCCAGATTCTGTGACACCGCTTTCGTGATGTCCTTCTGATTGATGTACCACTCGGAGAGGTAATTCGTGTCCGGGGAAACCGCGTATGCGATCAGACGTCCCGCCTGCACGTTCTCGAGCAGGAAATCCCCGTTCTCATCTGTCAGCGTGGTGTAGTCGAGCGAGCGTCCGTTGGCCATCTGGAAGATGCGGACTTCCGCGCCCTTCAGCGGCTTGCTGTTGTAGGTGCGCACGAAACCGCGCACGGTGCCCGGATTGTCGGCGACCGTGACATAGAACTCCTGCAGATCACGCTCCTGCGTATACACGTTGGTCGCGAGCAGGGTCACCTTGTAGCGGCCGATCTGCGTCGGCACCCAGGAGATGTATGCGCCGCCGACAACGTTCTTGACCTGCATGCCCGCGGGCTCGTTGATGAGCTTGTAGGCGATGTCCTCGGGGCGCGGAGCGTCCACCGCGGGCGCGTACACGTATTCGGAGCCGACCAGCGCAGTCGCCGGGGCGGACGAAACGATATCGAGTCCGGTGCCGGAAGGCACGACGTCGATGGTGACGATGTTGGAAGGCACGGAACGGTTGCCGGAGTACATGGCGACGACCACGTACTTGTAGTTGGCGCCGACCTTGACGCGGTAATCGGTGAACTGCGTGGCCGTAGCGTCGTAGAGCTGATACTCGACTTTGCTCGGTGCGATCTCACCACGCCAGATTTCGAAGGAGGAAGGCACCTGGCCGGTCGGTGTGTTCCACTTCAATACGACGTACCCGTTGAGGTCGATCTCAGCACTGAGATCCCTCGGGGCACCAACCTGCGCATGTCCCACGATGGAGAGGGACAGCAGCAGCGCGAAGAGTATGGTTGTCGTACGTATCACGGATAGATGATTCGATTATACCACTTCGAAATTACTCGTTCGAAATGACTAATGCAAAGAAAAACTGGATTTGTCGCATTAATCTTACATTAATTCACATGCCATTATCGTGCCATTTTCAGGCCCCCTGACATAGACCCGCAGCCCCGCTTTTTGTTACAACGACGCCATGATGACGTCGGAATGCTCGCACCGTCAATAAATTGACGGTTACATCATGCCCAGCTTCTTCATGCGCTCCACCAGGGTGGTGCGTTTGAGGCCCAGGATTTTTGCGGCTTCGGTTTTGTTGCCCTCGGTGTGCTTGAGAACGAAGGTGATGTGCTCTTTTTCGACTTCTTTGAGCGGACTCAGGCGGCGCGGCGCTTTCAGCGACAGTTCGAGGTCGCTGCCGGCGCTGCTTTCGCCGGAGGCCGATACGGGGGCGGCGTACTCCGAAGGCAGCATTTTGGTGCTCAGCATGGCTTCGGCGGACTGTGCGATCATGCGGTTTATCAGGTTCTCCAGCTCGCGCACGTTGCCTTTCCACGGGTACCCCTGCAGATGTGCGACGAGTTC
>CAJXSA010000462.1 GCA_913060595.1 uncultured Ignavibacteria bacterium | reverse complement strand
CTGAGCATGCGCGCACCGGAGAAAGCGGCGGCGAGAACCAGCACAGCGATCATCATGCCGACATGATCCCATCGCGGCGCATCGATGAGTATCAGACCGTTGGTATCCCTTGCAAGGAACAGCACCCCCATCAACGCGGCGGCACCGAGAAGGGAAAGTCCGATCGTGCGATTCTTCGATTCAAACAGGCTGTTCATGCCCATGGCCGCGTAAATGGCCGTAAGCGGAGCAATGGACAGCAGGTAGCGCCAGTGTCCGGGGTTCGCACCGAAGTTGGGAACATCCCAGGCCGAAAACACCGCCCAGGCAAACATGATGGTGAAGGTGAAAAAGAAGAAACCGTGACGGCTGATCTGCTCCTTCGCCCTGTCGAAGGGAAGAAACTGCTTCCAGTAGCCAAGGACGAGCAGCGTGAGAATAACCGGTCCGACCATGTACACGTATGTTTCGAAATAATGCCAGAACGGCTTGTGCGGCACCTCAACGCCCAGTCCGATACGCTGCATATCATCAAACAGCCAGGTGGGATTGCCCGTGGACAGCCAGCCGATCAGCGCGAGTGTGACGGGCGTCCACGCGAGCAGGAGGAAGGGAATCCACTGTCTGCGCATGAGGAAGATCACACCAAGGCCGAGGCTCACCAGGGCGAATTCCTGCCGTATTGCGAACACGTACGACGATGCCAGGGCCGCCCAGATCCACCGTTCTTTATAATAGAAGTACAGTGACAGCACCAGGAACAGGGCCGCGGTGATTTCACTGTAGGACCTGAAGGAAATCTGCAGGTACAGCGGCTGCGCAGCGAGAAAGATGGCCGCCATGGTGGCGTTTTTCATTTTGAGGGCGCGCCCCAGCTTGTATGTCATCACCACGGTGAGTGCGGCGATCGCGCAATGCGCGAGCGCAACGCCGGCGAAGCCGAACAGACCCGGAAGGACGAGGAGGATTTTCCAGCCCGGCTTCGGCTGATTTCCCATGATGCTGAAGGGATCACCCCAGAACTGGCGAATATTGCGGTAGTGACCGATCTCGTCGTCCTGGTAAAAACCGGTCGACCCGGCGCTGAACCAGTAGTACAGCAGGATGAGCAGCGGGAGCAGCAGCCAGATGTATTTATCGGTAAACTCATCGAGATCAAAACGCGAGACCAGGCCCGAGTCCTGGCTGCGCTTTGTACTGTTTCGCTTGATCGTTTTGGTCTTTGCCATGCGTGGTCAGCTCCGTGTATGCTTCAGGCTGCGATGATACAGTTCTTCTATTCCCTCGGCCATGTGCTGCCAGGAATACTTTTTCTTCTCCTCCATCACGTTCGCGCGATAGGTATCGAAGCGGTCGGAGGAAAAGAAATCCACCACGGCATCCGCCAGCGCATGTGGCTGTTCCGGCGGAACGATGGCGCCTGTGCGCCCGTCGATGACCACTTCGGACAGTCCGCCCACATCAGTGGCGATCACCGGGCGATGGAAATTGTACGCGATCTGAATGATGCCGCTCTGCGTGGCGGATTTATACGGCAGTGTGAGCACGTCTGCAGCGGAAAAATACATGCCCACATCTTCATTGGGAACGTAGTCGGAATGGAAATGCACGTATTTTTCCACGCCGAGACGACGCACCTGTTCGCGGTATTTCTCTTCGTTGTTGTAGAATTCACCGACCACGAGAAGGCGGACCTTCATGCGCTCGAGAATTGCGGGAAGCGCATCGAGCACCACATCGAGTCCCTTGTAGTCACGTACATAGCCGAAAAACAGGAGTACGCGTTCGTCCTCCGGCAGCGTGAGTCCCGGCTCCCTGCGTGCCAGTGCTTCGCGCGCCTCGCTGCGTGCGCATTCCTCTCCGAAAATCTCGTAGACGGGATGAGGGAGATATGAAAGCAGCGGATCCTTCTTCCAGAGCTTGAGATCGCGCTCGACGGCACGCGACTGCACAACGTAGCTGTCGATGAAGCGGAACGCGAATTGCGTCAGCAGCTTGTCCCCCGGACGCCGCTCATGGGGAATGACATTGTCACAGATGAACATGGTGCGTGTGTTCCTCCCCCAGCGCGCAATCGCGGCAATCGTGCCGTACGAGGGAGCGAAAAACGGCATCCAGAATTTGAACACGATAAGATCCGGCCGCAGCGCGCGCACGCGAAAGCCGGTGCGGATCCAGTTGAAAGGGTTGATCGAATCGATCCACTGTACGCTTTCAACCGGCACGCCCGCATCGCCGGATTCGTCCTGCGACTTGCCGGGGAAAAGAATCCCGGGGTACTGGCGGGAAAAAGTGACGATGCGCACGTCGTGCCGCGGTGACAGGTATTTCCAAAGCAGTCCGACATAATGCGCTATGCCGCCGCGCAGCGGATACGCCGTCCCGATCAGCACAATGTTCATGATGCGCCCGTTCCCTCGGCCTTCGCCCATCGCCGCACGGCGTCATACACGCGATCGACTTCGAGATGCTCCATGCACGTGTACTCTTCGTTGCGGCAGGTCGGCATGAAAAAGCAGGTGCACTCTTTCGAGGGCTGCAGCAATTCGCCGCGTCCGTAGAGTTCGAACTCGCTCGGATTGAAGATGTTGTTGAACAGCACCAGCGGCTTGTGCAGCCCGATTGCGAGGGGCATGGCCATGGTGACGG
>CAJXSA010000461.1 GCA_913060595.1 uncultured Ignavibacteria bacterium | reverse complement strand
AAATCCCCGTGCGCCTCCCGCCCTGTCGACGCGCAGCCAGAGTTGCCCTCTGCCGTCGCCCTCCGGCACCCGGACGGACGCCCGCATGCGAATGCGCCTGCCGCGGTATGGCGCGGCGTCGACCGCACGCAGCACGTTTCCGAACGGGGCGGCCTGTGCGGCGAGCCGGCTGTTTCGGTTGCTCCTGACGCTGCGGTACACGCCGCCCTCTCCACCGAGGTCCACGCCGAGATGCTGCCATGCAACGATCGGAAGCGTATCGGCAGCTGCCGGCAGCGTGAATGGCTGCGGTGTTTCCTCCGCGCCGTACAACTGCAATGACGGTGCAACCGGCGCGAACAATTCGTTCAGTGCGCCGCGCAGTTCACTTCGATCCCCGGCAGCCAGTACCCGGGCGGCACCGTGTACGGCGAAAGAATTCCAGTCCAGCTCCGCTGATGCATCGCTGGGGTGAAAAAAGCGGACGTACCCGTAGAGTTTCGCAAAAGCCCGCAGATTCTCGCGCCGCTGCATGACGTCAGGCTGCGCTCGAAGAGGCGCATTGGTCTCAGGAACGCCGAGAATCAACAGACACAGCAACAGGGGAAGCATGCGATGCGTGACCATGTGAACTCCTTGATTTCTACTTCCAGCGCACGTCCGCAAGGGCGCGGCGAATGGGTTTGCGATAGCGGAATCGCGGATACCCGAGGATGAGTGAGGTAATCACCTTGTTCTGATCCGGGATCCCGTAGCGTTCGCGCAGACGCTTCGACCTGTCGACGACCGGGGGCACCAGGCCGATGATGGTGCTGCCGAGTCCAAGAGAATGTGCGGCCAGCATCGCGTGATGACAGACCAGGTGCGCGTTCTGCACGTAGGACATCGCATGCCTGTCCGCATGAAAGAGGAGAAACACAGGAGCATGATACATGTACCGATCGGTGCGGTCCCGGCGATACTGTGCGTTCGCCCTCCGTGCAATGTCGACGATGTGTTCGCGCAGCGTGCGGTACTGCTCGGTTCCCGCGGCGAGTCGAATCATCGCCCGGCCGACAGGAGTGCTGTAGCCCTTGAGCATCGCGTCGTACTCCCTGACCACCTCATCGAGCAGAACTGCGCGTTCGTCGGGGTCCTGAAAGACGAGCACCTCCGTCGAATGCGGCGGCATGCCCATCGGGGCCGTCGCTGCCGCGTCAAGTATCCGTTCGACGGTTCCGCGTGAAACCGGTGTGTCACGAAAGCGGCGCACACTTCGCCGACGTGCGAGGAATGCGTACAGATCCTCGTACGCGAGCGTGCCACCGCCGAGTTCCGGAAACATGTCATCCGGCAGCGCCGGCATGGAGATCGCGGCCCGCGGACAGACGGCGACGCATTGTCCGCAGGATATGCAGGCGCCGGAACGGTCCGCACTCGTCACGGCCCTGCCGTCGACGATATCCAGGACATCCTCGGGACACACGTCTGCACAGATGCCGTCTCCGTTGCAGCGCTCGGGATCAACGTGATGTAAGATCTGCATTACGAATCCTCTTTCATGCGTTTCCTGTATGCCGGCGTATCCCTGTCTCCCGCTCTCCTGCTTCCCTCTGCGACCGCTCCGTGATCCCGTACGTCCGTCCCCGTCACCCCGCGCGCTGCAGCCACAGGCGCTGCGGACACGGGCGCCGGATTGTATTTCCCTGAGAGCGATAGTGCAAGCAGAAGGAACATCATTCTCCGCCCCCTTTCCTGTTCGCATTCTCGATGCGCTTCCGTATCATGCGGTCGGTCAGCCATTTCGGCATCCGCGCCACCTTCGCGGCCCCGGCGGCATCCGCGCCCACAAGGTAGTGCGGTTTTGGCTTTTCCGCGGTCAGCGCCCGCTCGACGACGACAGCGACCCGCTGCGCGGGAATGGGCCGAATCTCCTTTTCGATGTGCTCGCCGAAGCGGCGCAGCGCCGCATACCGCGCAGCGACGTCCGCGGAAACCGCCTCCCGCATGCGCTGCTTGTAGGCCCTGCCCTTCTCCCAGATGCTGCTTTCAATCGCCCCGGGCGCGACGAGGATGACACGCACACCGAGATGATGCAGCTCGTTGCGAAGGGAATCTGTCAGCGCGCGGACGGCGAACTTCGACGCGGAGTACACCGCGGCACCCGGTATGGCAAGGAAACTGGACGTTGAACCAATGTTGACGATGCGTCCCCTGTTCGGCAGCAGCAACGGTATCATCGCTTTCGTGACCGCGATCAAGCCGAGTACGTTCACTTCGAACACCGCACGCACATCCACCATTTCCGTCGCCTCGAGCGCCCCTCCCCTGCCGATGCCGGCGTTGTTCATCAGCGCATCGATTCTGCCCCCCGTACGCTCCGCCACCTGAGCGGCGGCGTCCCGAACGGATGCTGCGTCCGTGACATCCAGCAGCACCGGTGTGATTCCCGAAGGGGCCTCGGCCTGCAGCGCCTGCCCGTCCTCCTCCCGCCGCACACCTGCGAAAACCGAGAATCCCTTTGCTGCCAGATGCAATGCGCATGCCTTCCCGATGCCGGAAGACGCGCCGGTGATGAGCACTGTTTTCTCCGTCTTCACTCGTGAATCCGCAGTCATCGCACGCTCCTCGCAGCACTCACTGCTTTTCGATCATTCTTCTTTGGGATTTGTTTTTCCGGTATAATACCATTTTCACCGTTCTCTGT
>CAJXSA010000460.1 GCA_913060595.1 uncultured Ignavibacteria bacterium | reverse complement strand
GCCGCGCGATCGAAGCCCCGGACGGACTGCGTCCCCACGACCTCTCCGAAGCTGCGGCACAGGGCGACACGGTCTCCGCTGCCGTTCTCGAGCGCGCGGGAATGCGCCTCGGTGTCGCGGTGGCGTCCGCGGCGAATCTCCTTGACATCACAACGTTCATCGTCGGCGGCGGCATCGCGGCCGCGGGGGATATCCTCTTCGACGCAATACGCGGCAGCGCCGCGGGCCGCGTCCTGAAAGTGCATCGTGACCATCTCACCATCATCCCCGCCGAATGCGGCAATGACGCCGGCATGCTCGGCGCCGCCTCCCTGCTCTACTGACCGGGCAGCTTCTCCCTCTCCTCACTCATTCCCATCCCGACAGCGGGATGCTAATCCTCGTTTTCCTCATCGAGGTGTTCGCGATAGGCGATCTCCGCGTAGCGTATGAAATGCTCCTGGCTGTTGACCGCCTCGTCTCCGCTGTCCCGCTGCGGACGCAGGTAGCGGCCATCCGGCTGAAGCACGTACGACTTCACGTTGTCCGCGAGGATGGTGGGAAGAATGTGATTGAGCAGGCGCTCTTTGACAACTGGTTCTTCCACGAGGAACATCGCTTCGACGCGCCGGTTGAGATTACGCGGCATCCAGTCGGCGCTGCTGAAATAGACCTCGGGATCGCCCGCGTTTTCGAAGACGAACACCCGCGTGTGCTCGAGGAACCGTCCGACGATGCTGGTCACACGGATGTTGTCGCTGAGTCCGGGCACACCGGGTTTCAGGCAGCATATCCCGCGAATGACCATGTCGATCTGCACGCCCGCCTGGGAGGCTCTGTACAGCGCCCGGATCACCTGGGAGTCCACGATGGAATTCATCTTCACGATAATGCGCGCAGGCTTGCCCGCTTTCTGATTCTCCATCTCCCGCTGAATCAGTGCGAGGGTTTTCTGCCGCAGGGATATCGGCGCCAGTATGATCTTGTTCCACTGCGTCTGGTGGGAATAGCCGGTGAGATAGTTGAAGACGGCCGTCGCCTCGAAGGCCATCTCGTCACTGCAGGTGAGTATGCCGAAATCAGTGTACAGGCGCGCCGTCGTTTCATTGTAATTGCCCGTGCTCAGGTGCGCGTAGGTGGTGAGTCCCTGCTTTTCACGCCGCACGACGAGCGCCAGCTTGCAATGCGTTTTCAGTCCGATGATGCCGTACACGACATGCACGCCGGACTGCTCGAGACGCCGGGCCCAGATAATGTTGTTTTCCTCGTCGAAACGGGCTTTGAGCTCAACGAAAGCGGTGACCTGTTTGCCGTTCTCTGCCGCACGCGCCAGGGCCTTGACGATGTTCGAATTGCCGCTGGTGCGATACAGCGTTTGCTTGATGGCCAGCACATCCGGGTCATCGGCCGCCATCTCGATGAATTCCACCACAGAGCTGAAACTGTCATACGGATGATGGAAGAAAATGTCGCGTACGCGTATTCGTGAGAATATGTTGTGGTCGCCGAGCAGTTCCTCGACGATGCGGGGAGTGAACGGCGCATCCTTGAGCGTTTTCTTCGGCAGCTTGACCAGGTCCATGAAGTCCGCAAGGTTCAGAGGTCCCTCGACGCGAAAGATGTCACGGTCATGCAGATGCATGGCGTTCTGCAGCATGCGGCAGACGCCTTTCGGCATGTCGTGGTCGACTTCAAGACGCACCACCGCGCCCCAGCGGCGGCGGCGGATCTGCTCCTCGATGGTTTTCAGCAGATCAGACGCCTCGTCGTCCGCGATCTCGAGATCGGCGTTGCGCGTGACGCGAAATCGCCAGGAATCCCGCACCTGCAGACCGGGAAACAGCGCGTTTGCATTCGCGGCGATCACCTCGCCGAGCAGGACGTAGTGATAGCCGCCCTGTCGGACGGGAATGCTCACAAGGCGCGGCACGACGGGTGGCACCTGCACGACGGCGATGCGCTCTTCCGCGGTGATGGAATCCACCACGGTGATGACCAGGTTGAGCGAACGGTTGAGCAGATGCGGAAACGGATGTCCGGGATCGATGGCGAGCGGGGAGAGCACCGGGTAGACATGCTCCATGAAGTACTGCTCGCACCACTTGCGGCTGGCGTCGTCGAGATCCGCGTAATTGTGCAGATAGACGTCATCCTGCTCAAGCCCGGGCTGTATCTCACGCAGGAAACAATCCGCCATCGCCTTGTTCATACGGCAGACGCTGCTGCGAATGGCCTCGATCACTTCTTCCGGCGTCATACCGTCAGCAGGCAGGTCCGTAACCCCCAGCGCAATTTGCTGTTTGAGACCCGCAACACGAATCATGTAAAACTCATCGAGATTCGAAGCGGTGATGGCGAGAAATTTGAGGCGTTCGAGCAGCGGGATGTCCTGGTCGAGCGCCTCGTTGAGCACGCGCCAGTTGAAATCCAGCCAGCTCAGCTCACGGTTGAAATACACTTCCGGCGCGTACAGATCGTGTTCCGGCGTCGCACCCCTGTTTTCCTGCTCCTCACGTGCCCGGTTGTCCGTCGCCTCGTCCTGCGCTTTCGCGTGCAGATGATGGATATTCGTATGGCCCGCCGTCTCGCTCATGCGTCATTTCATTTCGTGAATTGTCGTGAAATGGAAAAGTACGAAAAATAGAGACCAGGTTCACGAACTCACACGATTCTTACAATCTCCCGGCCGTCCCCTCCA
>CAJXSA010000459.1 GCA_913060595.1 uncultured Ignavibacteria bacterium | reverse complement strand
TTCCCGTGCTGAGCATCACGCGGCCTCTGGCAGACGCCCTGCTCGAGGGCCGCACGACTGCTGAACTCGAGAAGGAGCTCACGGCGGCGCTCGCGCCGGTCGCCGTGCCGACACGCGGCACCGTGGACGCCGAAGTGGAAATGCAGCGCCACACGGTGGACGGGCTCAATGTCGTCGGCATGGTCGACGGCACCGATCCGTCACGCGCGCAGGAATGCATCATTCTCGGTGCCCATTATGATCATCTCGGGATGGGCGGTCCGGGATCCGGGTCCCGCCGACCCGACACGTCCGCCGTGCACAACGGTGCGGACGACAACGCCTCCGGGACCGCGGCCATTATCGAGATCGCCGAGCGCATCGCCGCCGATCCGCTGCCGCGTCCCGTCGTGGTTGTTGCCTTCACCGCGGAGGAAATGGGCCTGCTCGGTTCGAAACACTTCGCGGCCAATCCGCCGGTCGATATCGGCAAGGCCACGCTGATGTGCAATCTCGACATGGTGGGCCGCATGAAAGAGGGGGAGAAGAGCATGACGGTCGGGGGCACGGGAACGGCGAAGGGACTCTCCACCCTGGTCGAGGACGTCATCACCGCCCACGGGTTCGCTGCGAAGATGTCACCCGAAGGCTACGGTCCCTCGGACCATGCCGCCTTTTACACGCGCGACATCCCGGTGCTGTTCTTTTTCACCGGTGTGCACGAGGATTATCACACGCCTGACGACGATGCGGACCGTCTGAATTATGCGGGAGGGGTGCAGGTCGCCAACGTGGTCGCCGACATTATCGCCGCGGTCGCGAAGCGGCAGGACGCACTTGCCTATACCGAGGCAGGGCCGAAGAGCCGTCCATCAACCTCGAAGCGATTCAAGGTGACGCTCGGCATCATGCCGGACGTGTCCTCGAGCGAAAGCCGGGGACTGCGCGCCGATGCAGTGATGCCGGATCGTCCGGCCGCGCGTGCGGGAATGAAGAAAGGGGATATCATCGTCGCCATGGAAGGCAAGCCGGTCGACGGCGTGTACCAGTACATGGATCGTCTTTCCGAGTTCAAGCCCGGCCAGCGCATCAGCGTCGAAGTGCTGCGCGACGGAGAAAAAGTCGTCCTGATCGTCGAACTATAGCAGTAAGGGCGCCGCAGGGCGTCTCGGCGCACACGTTTTCGATTTGTGCTCCCCCGGAGAGTTTGTATTTTTGTAGCAGGTACGCCGGTGTGAGGACGCCGGTGAGGGAACCTGAGGATGTCAACACCATGATTGCGGACGAGCGCATCGTCCGTCGCCGCGCATGTATGCGTGGTGCTTCGGTCATGATCGTTGTCAAATAACCGTGCGAAAGGCTTTCTCATGTTCCGCATCATCCCCCTCCTGATCGTCATATCACATCTGTTCGCTCCTGCATTGCTGTCCCAGACTGCGCGTATTCCGGGCCGGGTCACCGATCCGGACGGAGGTCCGCTCGCGGGCGCCCACGTCAGCGTCGTCGGCCGCGAGGTCGGGACCGTCACCGACACGGACGGCGAATTCCTCCTGACCGGTCTTCCCATGAAAACACTCGTCATCCGCGTTTCACATGTCGGCTTCGCGGCCCGCAGGGTGGAGGTGCAATTGTCCGGGGAAGTGCATTCCTCCCTGAACGTGACGCTGCAGCCGCATCCCGTCACCCTGGACGAGGTGACGGTGTCGGCGACGCGATCCCGGGACCTGGTCCGCAACATCCCGCAGCCCGTGACGGTGGTCGGTGCCGAAATGCTGCGGTCGCGAGCACCGATCGGAGTCGCGGACGCACTCGACGCGGAGCCCGGCATCGCGCTCGTCAGGGACGGCATCTGGGGAACGGATGTGAGCATTCGTGGCATGCAGCGCAGCAACGTGGTGACGCTGGTCGACGGCGTGCGCATCGAAACGGCGACGAATCTCGCTGCCGGGCTGTCTCTGATCGACGTGACTGATATCGAACGCGTCGAGGTGCTGCGCGGCGCTTCCTCGAGCATGCACGGGACCGGGGCCACGGGTGGTGTCGTGAACGTGATCACCCGGGGCGGCACGTTTTCACCGGGGCTGCGGATTGGCGGTGAAATGAGCAGCAGCTACAGCAGCGTCAACAACGGGGCCGGCGGGGCGCTGGCCCTCGAGGCGGCGGATACGGGCTGGTACCTGCGCGTTCGCGGCGGGCTTCGCGCAGCGGAGGACGCACAGACTCCGGACGGAGTGATGCGCGATTCCCGGTTCCACGACAACAGTCTGTCGGTATCGGGCGGTCTGCAACTGGGCGGAACACACGCGCTGCGCCTGCGCTGGCAGCGCGTGCGTGCGGATGACGTGGGCATTCCCGGCGGCGCCTCTTTCCCTGCGACCGCTTCTGCCCGCTATTCAAATGCAGCGCGCACGATGCTGCTCGGAGAATACCGGACCGGTGCGCTGGGTGACGTGCTTCAGGATATCACACTGCGGTACGCCCGGCAGGTCATCGACCGCAACGTGGAAATCAGGCCGAACGCGGCCGTAACCCTTCGTCCCGCAGCGGAACACGACATGCACAGTGTGCAGCTTGTCGGCGCGTTTGCCGCAGGTGTGCATCGCGGTGTGATCGGCATCGACGCGTGGCAGCGCAGCTACGACGGACTTCGCGTTCGTGAAATCACACCGAGTAAAACGGTCATCGCCGACCTGCCCCTGCCGC
>CAJXSA010000458.1 GCA_913060595.1 uncultured Ignavibacteria bacterium | reverse complement strand
CGTTGCGGACCGCGATCTCGCCGCCGGCGGGCTCGCCGGCCACGACCGCCTCGTGCTCGAGCGCGAAGGTCACCTCGTACGGCACGCGGCCCAGCAGGAAGGGCACGGCAGCGGCGAGCAGGATCGCCCCCACGATGCCGCCCACCAGCGCCTCTCCCCAGCCCCACACCAGGCCCAGGGTGATGCCGGCGGCGGTCCACACCGCCATCACCCAGCCGGCCTGGGTCACGACGCCGCGCACCACGTCCCACGCGGCGACCAGCCGCTCCCCCGCCGCACGGGCGGCGTCCCCCGCGCGCAGGCTCGCCCCCACCACGCGCCCGCGCGCGGCGTCGGCCACCTCGGTGCGGGTGGTCAGCGTCGCGGTGGACGCCGCACGGGTGCGGGTCCGGGTGCGCTCGGGGGCCTCGGTCACGCCAGGTCCCGCTGGCTGGGGGGTGCGATGTCGAGCAGGATCTGACCGATCACGGCGCCTTGGGTGACGCCGTCGAACTCGGCCTCCGGGTCGAGGATCAGCCGGTGCGCGAGGACCACCTCGGCGAGGGCCTTCACGTCGTCGGGGATGACGTAGTAGCGGCCGTGCGCGAGCGCCCAGGCCCGGCACGCCCGCGCGAGGCCGAGCGCCCCGCGCATCGAGGCGCCGAGCCGCACCTGGGTCGCGTCGCGGGTCGCGGCGACGATGCGCGCGATGTAGTCGGACACGAGGGGGTGCTGCTGCACGTCGTGCGTGAGGGCGGCCATGGTGGTGACCGCGTCGAGCTCGGCGATGGCGGGCACGGTGACGCGCGCCGGGCGGGCGGGCTCCAGGATCCGCATCGTCGCGGCGTGGTCCGGGTAGCCGAGCGAGGTCCGCATGAGGAACCGGTCGACCTGGGCCTCGGGCAGCGAGTAGGTGCCCGCCTGCTCGATCGGGTTCTGCGTCGCCATGACGAGGAAGGGACGCGGGAGCAGAAAGGTTTCCTCACCGATGGTCACCTGCCGTTCCTGCATCGCCTCGAGAAGCGCGCTCTGCACTTTCGCCGGAGAGCGATTGATCTCATCGGCAAGAATGAAATTGGCGAAAACCGGACCCTGCTTGGTCTGGAACTCCCCGTTTTTCTGATTGTAAATCATCGTTCCGATCAGGTCTGCCGGAAGCAGATCGGGCGTAAACTGAATCCGGTGAAAGCTCGCCTTCATGGCGGCGGCCAGCGTCTTGATCGCGGTCGTCTTCGCCAGTCCCGGTACACCTTCGAGAAGGATGTGTCCGTCGCCGAGGACACCGACGAGAAGACGGTCAACCATTCCCTTCTGACCGATGATGACCTTGCCGATTTCCATGCGCAATGCGTCGACGAATGCGCTCTCTTTCTGAATCCGTTCGTTGATTTCCTGGATATTGACTTCCATGCTGCCTCTCGACTGAAAGAAAATTTCTCGGGTGAAACGGGAAGCGCGATACCCTGCGTGCTGTCGCACCGACGTCCCGCTGCAATCTACAAAGGATAAAAATACGCATTGACCGAGACCGGTTGCAAACCCATTGTGCGTCCCCCGGCACTCAGAACAGCTGTTTTGACGCGCACACTGCGTTTTTGTTCCCTGCCGTTCGCCTACCGCTTGCGCAGGGGCTGCACGACGTACTTCTCATATCCGTAACGAATTTTCGACGGCACCGCGGCAAGGGAAAGCCTGTTCGTCGGGAACGCGAATGAAGGCTCGAAATAACAGTTGATGGTGCAGCCCGAACACATTTCATGTCTCCCTTCGCGCTCCCTGTGCCACTGGACGCGCGGACTGTTCCATGCCGCACGCAGGTCTGATCCCACCGGAAGCTTCTCGAAATGCATGTGATAGCAGGGAAGGAGAATCTCGTTTTCGGGACTGAGCACGATCACCCTGCTGACGGCTCGACACAGCGGATTCTCCGTATCGTTCCCTCCCATCCGTCGGAGAGCGATGAATGACGGATTGAGGTATACCATGCGCTTCCGTGCGAATTGCTCGGTATACGCGAGCGCCTCCTCGGACAACCCTTCGTCTCGAAAATAACGGAATATGGGATTGAGCAGCAGAAGCAGTCCATGCTCTTGCGCGAGCGCGTAGACGGCATCCATCTGCTCGTAGTTTGCATCGGTGACCGTGAAAAGAATATCCGGCCGCTCCCCCAGCTCTCGGGCGATCTGGACGGATTCGATCACCTTTGCATGGCAGGGAACGCCGCGCATTGCGTCGTGCTGCGCGGCGTCTGCGCTGTCGAGTGAAAAATGCAGCAGATCCACTTTTCCCCGGAGGCCTTCCGCGCGTTTGGGATACAGCAGGCCATTGGTCGTAATGCTTGTTCTCATCCCGTAGTTCTGGGCCGCTGCGGCGATCACATCGATATCCGGATGCAACAGCGGCTCCCCTCCCGTCAGGTCGATGAACCGAACGCCCAGCTGCGCGAGCGATCCGAGGTTGCGAAGCACGTCATCGGTATCCGCGTGGCGACTGCCGCGAAACGCCTCGTGATCACCGAAATGGCAGAAATCACAGGAGGCGTTGCAGCGGTATGTGAGATAGTAGTTGCAGAGTATGGGCATGGAAATGAAGGACTTTCGCTGAAAGGGAAACACGACACATAGTACGAAATCTGCGGATTTTTTTGCACACGGGAAACGGCATTGCCCGCTTCCCTGTTTTTGTTCATACTTCCTGCAGAGAACAAGCAGTCGGCACACGATGAAATTTCACGAAGT
>CAJXSA010000457.1 GCA_913060595.1 uncultured Ignavibacteria bacterium | reverse complement strand
TTCCTGCACATCTCGACGGACGAAGTGTACGGTTCGCTCGGACCGGAAGGCGCCTTCACCGAGGAGTCGCCCATCGACCCCACTTCCCCCTACGCGGCCTCCAAGGCGGCGTCGGACCTGGTGGTGCAGTCCTACATCAAGACCTTCGGCTTCCCGGCGCTGATCACGCGCTGCTCCAACAATTACGGGCCGTATCAGTTCCCCGAGAAGCTCATTCCCCTCGTGCTCATCAACGCGATGAACGACAAAGCGCTGCCGGTGTACGGGGACGGCCTCAACGTGCGGGACTGGATACACACGCGCGACCACTCCCTCGCGGCCATGAAGGTGCTTCAGGAGGGGACGCCCGGCGAGGTGTACAACATCGGGTCCAGCAACGAGTGGACGAACATCGACATCGTGCGTCTGATCCTGAAGACGCTGGGCAAGCCGGAGTCCTTGATCACGTTTGTGAAAGACCGTCCCGCACACGACCGCCGCTACGCCATCGACTCCTCGAAAATCGCCCGCGACCTGGGCTGGACGGCCACCGTGTCCTTCGACCGCGGCATCGCCGACACCATCGCATGGTATCAGCAGCACGAGCAGTGGTGGCAGCGCGTCATGAGCGGGGAGTACATGGAGTACTACCAGAAACAATACGCATCCCGGTAGAAATGAAAGGCAACCACAAAGGGCACAAAGTTTTGCACAGAGTTCACAAAGAACTTGAAGAAAAATACGCTGTGTCCTTTGTGCTTCCTTTGTGTACACTGTGGTTGCCTTTGGTTGCCTTTAACTGAGCCTGATACACTCATCAATCTAGATTCACTATGACACTCGAACAGAAAATCACCTCGAAGAACATCACCGTCGGTGTGGTGGGACTGGGCTATGTCGGTCTGCCGCTGGCGGTGGAGTATGCCGCGCAGGGCTTCACGACCATCGGTATCGATGTGGACGAGAACAAGGTCAACGCCATCAACAAGGGCAAAAACTACATCGACGACGTCGATTCCGCTCTGCTGCGCTCGGTGGTGAAGGACGGCTTCTTCCGCGCCGAGAACCACTACAAGAGCGTGAAGAAAATGGACGTGATCTTCATCTGCGTTCCCACCCCCTTCACCGAGACCAAGGATCCCGATATCTCCTACATCATCGACAGCGCCGAGGGCATTCTCACCGGCCTGAAGAAGGAGCAGATCGTCATCCTCAAAAGCACGACCTTCCCCGGCACCACGCAGGAATACGTGCAGCCCATTCTCGAACGCAAGGGCTTCGCGGCCGGCAAGGACTACTACCTCGCTTTCTCGCCCGAACGCATCGACCCGGGCAACAAGACGTGGAACACGTCCAACACTCCCACCGTGGTCGGTGGCGTGACGAAGAAGTGCACGAAGCTCGCCTCGCTGGTCACCGCCCAGGTCATCGAGCAGGTGGTGGAAGTCAGCAATCCCAAGATCGCCGAGATGGAAAAGCTGCTCGAAAACATCTTCCGTTCCGTCAACATCGCCCTGGTCAACGAACTGGCCCAGCTCTGCGACCGCATGGAAGGCATCGACATGTGGGAAGTCATCGAGGCCGCCAAGACCAAGCCCTTCGGCTTCATGCCGTTTTATCCCGGTCCGGGCATCGGCGGACACTGCATTCTCATCGATCCCTACTACCTGAGCTGGATCGCGCGAAAATACGATTTCCAGACCAACTTCATCGGACTCGCGGCAGAGACCAACGAAAGCATGCCCTTCTACGTGAAGAACATGATCTTCCGCGAGATCAGCATGCTGCCCATCGCGATGAAGGACGCCAACATCCTCATGCTCGGCGTGGCCTTCAAGAAGGACGTCGACGACACGCGGCATTCCCCCGCCCTGCGCGTGATGGAACTGCTGCTCATGGACAACGTGCGCAAGCTGCATTACAACGATCCGTGGGTCCCGCAGGTGCGCGTCAACGGTTCGACGCTGAAATCGAAAAAGCTCACCCCGGCCCTGCTCGAGAAAATGGACGTCGTCGTCATCACCACCGACCACAGCGACTACGACTACGACATGATCGTCAAGCACGCCAAGGTCGTCGTCGACACCCGCAACGCCACGCATCACGTCAAGGGCAAGAAGAAGCATGTGACCGTTCTCGGCGACGGAAGGAAGTGACGCCCTGCGGGCGTTATGCGAAAGAAGGAAAGATGGAATAATGGAACTATGAAGTGGAGCAACGACCGGCCGCTGTGCTGGCCCCCGTTAAAACCGTGGCCGGTCCGCGCTCCCATAACCGAGTAAGTTTCGTACCCATGTGCCCGTCTTCGTTCGCCTGCGGCGAACTACGCCGCGGCTCCGGTGCGTGAGGGCGAAGCAGAACGAGAAGAACGGAATACTGGAGTAATTCCAAGCATGATCACATTTATTTCAGTAGTCGGCGCACGTCCGAATTTCATGAAGGTGGCGCCGCTGCACAGGGCGTTCGCGAAGCATGCGGACGAAGTGCGGCACATGATCTGCCATACGGGACAGCATTACGACGAGAAAATGTCGAAGATCTTTTTCGACGACCTCGAGCTGCCGCAGCCGGATATCTATCTCGGCGTGGGCTCGGGTTCGCATGCGGAGCAGACCGCGCGCGTGATGGTGGAGTTCGAGAAGGTGCTGCTCGAGCACAACCCGGACTGCGTGATCGTCGTGGGCGACGTGAATTCCACACTCGCCTGTTCTGTGACGGCCTCCAAGCTGAAAATTCCCG
>CAJXSA010000456.1 GCA_913060595.1 uncultured Ignavibacteria bacterium | reverse complement strand
CGAACATTGGTGCGGTAATCCGTGTTGCCGCCGATGCGTCGCAGCGACTTTCGCTGTATCACACCGTGCAATGCAGCCTGGAGATCGGCGTTGAGCGAAGCCAGTTCACTAATGTACACCGTTCCGCCGTTCGCCTCCTCAAGGGCGCCGAGCTGTTGCTGCGTCGGATGCATCGTTGCGCTTTCATAGCCGAAAAGGGCACCCGCAAGGTCGTTCGCAGGAATGTTCGCGCAGGACACCGTCACGAATGGGCCCGCACTCCGGGGACTGGCGAGATGTATGGCACGCGCAACTTCTTCGCGTCCGCTGCCGTTTTCGCCGGTGATCAGAACGGGGACCTCGCGTCCGTTCAGTTTCTCGATCAGCCGCAGCACCAGCTGCATCTCGCGGGAGTCTGCGACGACATGCTCGCTGCTGATACGGTCGCCGATTTCCTCGCGAAGCCGATGTGCTTCCCGGGAAAGTGCGGAATAGCGCAACGCCCCGAGCAACGCGATCTCGAGGCGTATAAAATCGACTGGCATGGGAAGAATATCTGACGCTCCAAGCGCACTGATCTCCGCGGGATTCACGTCCGCTTCGTCCGTAAGCAGTATGACGGGAAGCCAGGGGTGCCTGCTGCGCAATTCCCGAAATACGTCCTCCCCGTCCACCCCGGTTATGTTCCGTTCGAGCAGCGCGACATCAGGAGCGACGTCGAAGGCCTCCAGTGCTGCACCTCCGTGTGAAAAAACCTGTACATCATAGCCCCAGGCTTTCTGAAGCTTCTGTTGCAGCATCTTCCGCGCGGAGTCCTCTTCTACGATGAGAAATATGCGGTGCTTGGCCATGGCTCTATCCGTATGTGTTGGGGAATCATTCCTTTACAATACCATAACCATCCTTCCTACCAGCATGGAACACTACACAATCAGGCGGAGACTATGTCGAAACACGTAAGAGCGAGGAAGCAGAAAAAACGGGCGTGCGAACGAAGAAGTGGTGCGTTTCCGTCATAAATTCATCTGCAGGATGTTCTCGTGCGCATCGCAGCGTTGAAAACAGAAGATGGAATTACCACAGCGAATCAATGTCTGACGGTCTCTTCAAGGAGCCGTTCGCACGCCAGTCTGTTCGTCTATTGTTTTGTGTGTCACAGGGGCGCAGCGCTGCGCCCCTGTGACGGCACAGATTACTGAATGACGCGGAACTGAATGCGACGGTTGCGGGCGCGATTCTCAGGGGAATCGTTGGGCACGAGGGGATTCTCCTCGCCATAACCGCGGGCCGTCATCCGGTTCGCATCGATTCCATTCTGAATGAACCAGTCACGCACGGAGTTTGCACGACGCTCACTCAGATTCTGATTGGCGGCATTTCTGCCGACATCATCTGTGTGCCCCTGGATCTCCACACGCAGATCCGGATTCGTGCGCAGCGTGTTGAGCGCTTTCTGCAGGATTTCTTCGGAATCCTGCGTAATCACGGCGGAGTTCGTTTCGAAATTCACTCCTTCGAGAACCAGTTCACCGCTCTCCTCGATCTGCAGGACGTCCGCTGTCAGCGGATCGGTGCCGTCACGGACTTCCTTGCCGTCCATGGCGCCGTCACCGTCCGTGTCCTTGATCAGAGGATTGGTCCGGTACACGTTCTTCTCGTCACAGTCATTGAGCTCATCACCGTCGGTATCGACCGCGAGAGGATTGGTGTTCATGTCCATCACCTCGTCGCCGTCGGAGCAACCGTCCTGGTCCGTATCCTTCATGAGCGGATCGGTCTTGTGCGAATTCACTTCCTCGCCATCGAGCAGGCGATCATAATCCGTGTCGCGCAGGGTGGGATCGGTTTTGTGGCGGTTGACCTCTTCACCGTCGATCAGACCGTCGCCGTCCGTGTCGCGGTTGTTCGGGTCTGTGTTGTAGATGGCGGTCTCATCGTCGTCGAGCAGGCCGTCGCCGTCCGTGTCCTTCGGTGCCGGAGGAATCGGCGCTTCGGGCTGCACGGGCTCCTCACGATCACCGAGATAAAACGTCAGACCGAAGTTCACCATGTTGTAGTTGTCATTGTCCTCGGCTTCCCATTCATCGAGGGCATCTGAGAACGTCAGCGTTTTCATGTACTCGGCAAAGAAATCCAGCCGCTCTGAGAGCGTCCATGTGAGACCGACGCCGAGAGGCAGTGTCAGCGAACCGGACTCCTCTACCCGGTTCCCGGAAAGCGCCTGATTGAATTTCGCATTGCCGCTGATGTCGGGACTGAAGGCCAGATACCCGAAACCTGCATAGCCATAGGGACGCATGTCGTACTCGGGGAACAGCTGCATCTGCAGCGCTCCGATGAAATGAATGAGATCGTCGCTGTACTCGAACGAGAAATTATCACTGCTGTGTGACGACTTCACCGGTGAGTACATGAAGCGACCGAGCAGATGCAGCGTGGCAAAGTCGCCGGCATCGGCGAAGCGCCACAGCGCATGTGCGTTGACACCGATTGCCCAGTCCGTTTCCGCTCCGGGAAAATTCGATCCATCCTGCAAATCACCCGCGAAACGGTTGAGCGATATGCCAAGGCCGAAACCGAAGGTCTGCGGCCGGGCAAAATCGGCATCATAGGGTCGCGTCTGCTGCACCGTCGTATCCTGCTGGGCCAGGCTCAGCATGGGGAACAGTGCGAACAGCACAAGAACACTTAGCACCTTTTTCATAACAACTCCTTGAAGATAGATTTCCTTTTCCTGCTG
>CAJXSA010000455.1 GCA_913060595.1 uncultured Ignavibacteria bacterium | reverse complement strand
CGCGAAGGCGCGCGGGGCGATGAGCAATGAAAGAATGAACAGGATGGCGAAAAAGAAAGGAGCGTGCGGAGGCGTGTGGCTGAGACGCATAAAATTTCTCCTTACGGGAAGAGGTGCGTGATATTTTTTTGGCCGGAGCCGGATCTGTGCGTCGTGTTCCGCAGCACGCTGGAGCGCATGCAGGAAAAGAGAAACGCGACTACGATTATCTTAAATAAATTCCGCGAGATTTGCCAGTCCTGTGGCGGGACATTTCCCCGCCCCTTCGTGAGAACTTTCATGCGTCCGCGGCTGTTGTGTTTCTCAACCACACACACAAACACGTCATGTCATGGTCGACCGCTGCATCTGTTTTTCCCGTCCCTTCACCGAATTGAAACGCATCGCCGAGCGCGAGGACGCCCGCGACGTCGAGGCGCTGCAGTGCAAGGTGGATTTCGGGCTGAAATGCGGTCTCTGCAAGCCCTATGTGCAGCGCATGCTCGACACCGGGCGGACGCGCTTCCCGGTGATGCGAAAAATCGAGTTCGACTGATCAACCCCTTTACCCCTTCACACCTTCACATTTTTCCTTCTTTCCTTCTTTTCATTTTCCAACGGCAACCACCCGGCTCCGTCCCGCGCCGCGGGACTACGCCGGGGCAGGCGCCCGGCTTCGTTCGCCGAGGCGAACTACGCCACGGCAAGCAGGATAATTATTGTGCAACAGTTGCGAAGTAATTCGCGGTGAATTACTTCGCAACTGTTGGGGAGTAATTCAGCATGTCGTGGAGGATTACTGAAGGAGCAGCCGGGTGATCGTTGAGGATTCCTTGGTGGCCAGCCGGATCAGGTACATTCCCCGTGGGAGGTGCTGCATGGACACGGGGAGCGTGTGCGTGCCGGCGCTGCGGTATTCGGCGTCGCAGCAGCGGAGGATTTCGCGACCGAGAAGGTCTGTCACCGAGAGAGTGACGGCGGCGGCCTCAGGTAAAGTGAAGCGCAGCGTCGTGTTACTGGAGGCGGGGTTGGGGGAAGCGGCGACGCTCATTGCGACGGGCACTGCACCGAGCTGCACCGAAACGCTGCGGGAGAATTGCTGCGTACCGTCGGTGTCCACCTGGCGCAGGCGGTACTCCCAGCTGCCGTCATGCGGTGGCGCGTCGAGGTACGTGTAGTTCCGGGTTTCCGTCGTTGTGCCGTATCCGGGCGTGAAGCTGCCCGGGACATCTGTCCATTCCTGTCCATCGCCCGTGCGCCGCTGCACGTAGAAGCCGAGGTTCTGTGTTTCGCTTTCCGTGCTCCATTCGAGCAGGACGGCCCGCTCCGCGGGAAGCGCCGCTGCGCGGAGGGAGGAGAGTTCCACGGGGACGTACATGTTGCCGCCGCGGACGAGGCGGACATAATTGTAAATGCGTATGACATCGCCCTGCGGACCGTGTCCGTAGGGATAGTTCGCCGGGTCGCCGGCCTTGGGATCGCTGCGCTGCGCGCCCGCGCCGTGCACGTCGAGCAGCACGTAGTTCTGCGAATTCGGCGGCTGCGGCATCCATCCCGCACCGCGTCCGAAGCAGACATAGGCCGCGTAGTCGCCGCCCTGCGAGGTGGGCGGTCCTTCGCGATGCGTGGTGCTGCTCCAGTAAAACGGGTATTCCCCGCCCCCGATGCTGCTGGCGAAAAACATCGGATCGATGGCCGCGCTGCTCGTGGTGGCGGGTGAGCGTGTGTAGTCGACGATGGACTGCAGTTCCTTTGCGTTGGGGAGACGCCAGTCGCTGTAGCCGAGATAGTTCGCCGCGTTTTTCGCCTGCACCCAGGCGAGAGCTTCCTCCCAGTTCAGTCCGCCGCGGCTGTCGGCCTTCGTCCACATAAGTCCCGTGGCGCGATCGGTGATCGTGCTGTCGTTGTTGTCGACGAAACTGTTGATTCCGAAGGACGTGTTGCCGCGCACGTAGCGCACGTACATCTGCTTGCGTCCCCCGAGCATCGGATCCGGCAGCGGATAGCCCTTGATGCGTCCGTCGGCGAAGTTCACGCCGAAGGCCGTGCTGTCGTTGTTCATCGTGAAGTGCACGTAGAGCGTGGAGGACCAGTCCTGGCAGTCGATGACGCGTTCACCGATGGACGTGTTGCCGAAGGCGAAATCGAAATACGCCGTATCGATATAGGCGACGGAGCTTGCCGCCGTGGCACCGGATTTCCCGTTGAAATCGATCAGCGAATACAGTTCCTTGATGGTCGGCATGCGCCAGTCCGCATACCCGCCCACCGAGCACAGCGCCGCACCCGCCTTCGCCAGTTCCCACGACATCTTGCTGCCGCGGTCCTTGACCCACATCAGTCCCGTCACCGGATCGGAAATCGTGCCGTCCCCGTTGTCCACATACTGCGGCTGATTCCCCACGTGCTGGGCGTCCTGCCCGTAAAACGCCTGCGACGACGACGGCGCGCTGATCGGCCCCGTATTGTTGTAGCACTGCTGCTGTCCCGTATCGACGATGTAATACGTGCTGTCGTACTGCGCGTGCAGCGATGTGGCGAAGAGCAGGAAGAAGAAAATGGCGTGGACGAGGGCGGGCTTCATGACGGACTCCGGGGTTGGTGACGACTGCGGCTGCGGGGTGCCCGCGCCGGATGCTGTGGGAAGACTCACAATATACGACCCGTCGCTGCATGCGGGGTTTAATCTGCGGGAGTATCGTCGATAATATAACACCGCCCCGCCGGTGAGGGCGGGGCGGG
>CAJXSA010000454.1 GCA_913060595.1 uncultured Ignavibacteria bacterium | reverse complement strand
TGAGAAATACGAAGAAATATGGGGAAGAGAAGTAAGGGAAGCAAGTCGCAAAACCGGTAGAACGAGCCGGGAAAAAACGAAAGGCAACCACAGTGTGCACAAAGGAAGCACAAAGGGCACAGAGTATTTTGTCATGGTTTTTTGTGCCCTCTGTGCCAAACTTTGTGCACTCTGTGGTTGCCTTTCATTACATTTCGAGTATGGAACGACGCTTCTCGATGCGGCGCTACGTCCTGATCATGCTCGGCTGCTACGCGGTGTGGGTGGGACTGTACTACCTTACGGGGTGGGTGGGGGAAGTGCGGGGAGAGGTGTTTTCCCCGGCGCTGCCGGTGGACGCGCGCTTTCCCTTCGTCCCGCAGGCGATGTATGTATACCTGCTGGCCTATGTGGTGGTGCTGGGACTGTACGCCGTTCGTCGCAGCGCGGCCTTTCTCAATCGTGCCTACCTGGCATTTATCAGCATGAACCTTGTGGCCTTCGTGCTGTTCGCGCTTTTTCCGTCGCAAGGACCTGCGCGCAGCTTCCCGGGTGCCGACAGCGATGTGATGCTGCAATTGATGTACAGTGTCGATGCGCGCTGGAACGCCTTCCCCAGCCTGCACGTGGCCAATCCATGGCTCGTGTCCCTGCTCGCCCTGCGCGAACGGCGCGTCGCTCCCGTGAGCGTCACCCTTCTCGCGGTCGCGCTCGCCATCTCGGTTTCCACCCTCCTCATTCGCCAGCACTACCTGCTCGACGTGCTCGGCGGCTTCGCCCTCGCCGTCCTGGTGTTCTCTGTCTTCGATCGTCTCCGTATCAGCGACCGTCCCTGGTAAGGGAATCGCGCCGCTGATGCGCCGCGTATTTGTGCCGCTCGCGCGACACGTATTTGCGCCTTCGGCGCGTATTTGGGCTGCGCCCGTATTTCAGAGAGAAGTTAATAAAAACCTCCCGGCCGCCGGAGGCGGACGGGAGGCCGAAAATCATCCGTGAGGATCCGTACGATCCGTCACATCCGCGTTCTCACGTGTTCCTATTCGATGGGAGCTTTGAGGGGCACGAAGCCGCTGTCGCCGTTGGGCGTCTGGTAGCGGAAAAGCACGGATTCGTCGTCCTTGAGTCCGGCGGCGAACTTCTTGAAATCCGCAAGGGTTTCGATGGGAACGCGCTGACCCTTGCGAATGGCCTCGAAAATCACCGTCCCCTGCTGCAGTCCGCTTTCGAAGGCCTTGCTGGGACGCTTGACGCGGGAAACCAGGACGCCGGTTTTGCGGTCGAAGCTCTTGCGAGCCCGAGCGTCGAGCGGTGCGACGGTAAAGCCGATTTCATCGTAGCTCACGGGTTCCGCGGTCTCGATTTCCTCCTTCGCATCATCGTCCTTTGCTTCGGCCACGCTTTCCTCACCGTCCTGTCCCTGGAGTGTGACGGACTTCGTGATGTATGAGCCATCGCGCCAGATTTTCAGCTCCACGGACTCGCCCGGATGTTTCATGCCCACACGGGCCTGAAGCTGATTGGCGCTTTCCACGGGACGACCGTCCACTTCCACGATGGCGTCGCCGCTTTCGATGCCCGCCTTTTCGCCTGCGCCGTCGTCGACGAGGCTGGCAACGAGGACGCCCTTGTACACGGGCATGCCCAGGGCTTCGGCGGTCTTGGCGTCAATGTCGTTGATGCGGATGCCGATATAGCCGCGCACGAACTTGCCGTCACGGATCAGCGCCTTCGCGACCACTTTGGCGAGGTTGATCGGTACGGCGAAACCGAGGTACGTCCCCTGCACAGAACCGGCGATGGCGGTGTTTACGCCGATGACCTGCCCCTGCAGGTTCACCAGGGCGCCGCCGCTGTTGCCGGGATTGATGGCCGCGTCGGTCTGGATGAAGTTTTCAATGCCGAAACCGCGGCGGTCGCGCATGATGCCGATGTTGCGGCTGATGGCGGACACGATTCCCGCGGTGACCGTGGAAGTGAGTCCGAGAGGATTGCCCACAGCCAGCACCCACTCACCGGTGCGCACGTCGTCGCTGTTGCCGAGCGAAGCGGCGGAGAGGCCTGCTTCGTCGATCTTGATCACGGCGATGTCGGTGTTTTCGTCCTCACCGATCAATCGTGCGGTGTATTCGCGGTTGTCGTTGAGCGTCACGGTGATGCCTTCCTCGATGGCATCCTCCACCACGTGACGGTTGGTCATGATGTACCCGTCCTCAGTGATGATGATGCCGGATCCGGTGCCAGTCCGGTAATTCTCATTTTGCTCTTCGTCGTCGGGCTGCTGCCGGAACGGCCAGTTGAAGAAGGAGTGGGGGTTGCGCGGCGCGCGCGTCTTGACGCTGATGTACACAACCTGCGGCGTGACAATCTCCGACACGTCGCTGAATGTCTGGTTGAGGGATGCGGCGTCGGCTGACGGTGTGAACGGCGCTTCACTGTTGAACCGTGTATTTGAATCCGCAAAGGAGAGATTCGACCCGCTGAAGCTGCTGACAAGCACGGCGCCGAAGATGATTCCCGTACTCACAAGTATGATCGCTGTGAGAACTGTGCGTTTAGACATGATCTGTTCCTCCTGATCAGAGTACCGATGAAAAAGTTAACTCTTCAAAATCCAAGACGATACTAAAGCAGTAACAACAAATCGGTCATAAAGATGCCATGGGTGAAACAGGGGATGTATTTTCCATAATGCGTTGGCTCAGCTGAAAATGTCAAGCATGGGCAGGGATTTGACCTGGCGCATTTCCGGAATGTGTG
>CAJXSA010000453.1 GCA_913060595.1 uncultured Ignavibacteria bacterium | reverse complement strand
ACTTCTTTCTTTCTCACCCGCCGCCGCACGGACGACACTGCCCGACTCACTGCATATCGTGGTGCTGGGATCGTCGACGGCCGCGGGAGCGGGCGCGTCACCGCGCGACAGCGCATGGGTGTGGCGCTATCGCGCATATCTCACGGACATCGATTCCGATTTCGAGGTGACGAACCTGGCAGTGGGCGGGTATACGACGTATCACATTCAGCCGAACGAGTACGAATCGCCTGAGGGACGTGTCTCGCGTGACACGCTGCGCAATATCACCCGTGCGATCGCGCTGGGCGCGGACGCCATCATCATCAATCTCCCCAGCAATGACGCGGCGAAGAAATTCAGCATCATCGAGCAGACGCAGAACTTCGAACGCGTGGCCGCGAAAGCCGACAGCGCGGGGATCCCGCTCTGGGTGTGCACCACACAGCCGCGCAATCTCCCGGATTCCGGCCGCATGAACCTGATCACGATCAAGGACTGGGTGCTCAGCCGCTTCGGCGACCATGCGCTGGATTTCTGGAGCGAACTGGCGGTCGAGGACGGCAGCATGCGCTCGGCCTACAACTCCGGCGACGGCGTGCATCTCAACAATGCCGGACACGGGGTGCTTTTCTCCCGTGTGGTCGGCGCGGACATTCCCGCGCGGCTCGGCGGCACGACCGCGCTGTCTCCCGCCCCCCTCGCATCCGCGCTTGAACTCGAGGCCTGGCCGCAGCCCGCGCGCGATCATCTCACCGTGCGCCTGCGCTCCGCATCGGTCGGCGCATGCAGCCTGCAGCTGACCGACCTGCTCGGACGCACCCTTCAGCAGCAGGATGTTCATTCCGACGGCAGCAGCGCCATGACGACGCAGCTCACGCTCTCCGCGCTGGCCCCGGGCATGTACCACCTCGTCTTCCGCACCCGCAGCAGCGTCACCGCCACCTCCATCCTCATCACCCGCTAATGTGGAACACGGATTTTGCGAATCGTACGGATGAATGTGGAACGCGGATCTGACGGATCGTGCGGATGAATGTGGAACGCGGATCTGACGGATCGTACGGATGAATGCGGATGATTTTTTTATGGGGGGAGGTGATTCTACACTGAGGAAATACACGCTCGCCTTGGCGAGCGTAAATACGCCCGAGCCAGCGGCGAGGGCAAATACACGCTCGCCTTGGCGAGCGTAAATACGCCCGAGCCAGCGGCGAGGGCAAATACTGCCAGAAGAATCCCCGACGCTCTACAGTAACAGCCACAGACCCGCAACGACAAGCAACACACGCAGCACCGCATCCCCCGCCGTGCCCGTGGTAATGGTCAGGGGACGAGGCAAGAGGCGCAGCGAACGGCGCGAGAGGGGCCAGAGAAGCTCCAGTCCGGAAGGGGTGAGCATGTCAAGCAGCAGATGGCTCAGGTAGCCGGCGGTGAACCACAGCCAGAGGGAGGGATAGCCGATGACGCCGCCGAGGAAATACGCTCCGGCGCCCAGCGCGGCGGTGATGAGCAGCATGTGCGTGGCGCCGCGATGTCCCCCGGCGAGAAGGCGCACGAGCATGGCCAGTCCCGTGGTCAGCCACTGCGCGACGGTGAGCAGCACGCCGGCTGACTGTCGCGCGCTGCGGTCCGCGCCGCGGCGTCCCTTCCCCAGGCGCTTCTTTATTGCAGTGGGAGAGTTCGCGATCAGCGACTGCGGTTCGTCGATATCCGGAAGCAGTGCGGCCACCATCGCAACGGCGATGCCCGGTACGGCAGCCGGAACCATGGTGCCGGCGATGTTCACGGTCGCAGGGAGGAGCGCGCCCAGCGGCGGCAGCTGCGTGCCCGCCCAGGACAGCAACGCCCCGGCCGCGAATCCCCCCGCGAGATGCGTTTTCCCTGTCATCCCTTGACGACGATGTTCACGAGGCGGTCGGGCACGGCGATGACCTTGACGATATCCTTGCCCTCGATGTTGGCGCGGACTTTCTCATTCTCCTTCGCCGCGGCCTCGAGCGCGTCTTTGTCCGTACCCTTCGCCACCATCATCTTGTCGCGCAGCTTGCCGTTGACCTGCAGCACGATCTCCACTTCGTCCTCGACGGTGTACTTCGGATCGAATTCCGGCCAGGGCTCGTAGCCCAGCGTGCCGTCGTGTCCCATGATGCGCCAGAGCTCTTCTGCCAGGTGCGGTGCGAAGGGCGCGAGCAGCAGCACGAACTGCTCCATCACCGCCTTCGGACGCACGTCCTTCTTGTTCATGTCGTTGACGAAAATCATCATCTGCGAGATGGCCGTGTTGAAGCGCAGTCCCTCGATGTCTTCGCCCACTTTCTTGATGCTCTTGTGCAGGATTTTCAGCGACTCCTCGTCCGGCGTGACGTCCTGTATCGTGGCATCCAGCGCGGCCACGGTGGCGTCGGGATCGTCCGCGATGAACAGGCGCCAGACGCGGTTCAGGAAGCGGTGCACGCCCTCGACACCCTTGGTGTTCCAGGGCTTGACCTGCTCGAGCGGACCCATGAACATTTCGAACAGGCGCAGTGTGTCGGCGCCGTAGTCGCGGATGACGTCGTCGGGATTGATGACGTTGCCGAAGGACTTCGACATTTTCCTGCCGTCCTCGCCGAGAATCATGCCCTGGTTGACCAGGCGCATGAACGGCTCTTTCGTCGATACGTGTCCCAGGTCGTACAGCACCTTGTGCCAGAAGCGCGCGTACAGCAGATGCAGCACGGCGTGCTCGGTGCCGCCGACGTACAAATCCACCGGACCCCAGTATTC
>CAJXSA010000452.1 GCA_913060595.1 uncultured Ignavibacteria bacterium | reverse complement strand
GGGGACGGCTCGATCAAGGTTGAGATGCAGTTCATGGCAGATCTCTATCTCGAATGCGAGTCCTGCAAGGGATCGCGCTATAAAAAAGAAATACTTGACATCCGTTACCACGGGAAGAATATTGTGGATGTCCTCAACATGACCGTGACCGAAGCCCTGACCTTCTTCGAGAGCGTCCCTCGTGTGGCCAACAAACTGCAGGTTCTCGACGATGTGGGACTCGGGTACATGCGCCTCGGACAATCTGCGACGACACTCTCAGGCGGAGAGGCCCAGCGGCTGAAGCTGGCGCTGCATCTCAGCTCGCGCAGCGACGGCCACACGCTGTTCATTTTTGACGAGCCCACCACCGGACTGCACTTTCACGATGTGAGCAAACTGCTCGCCTGCTTCAACGCACTGATCGAGGCGGGACATAGCGTCCTCATCATCGAGCACAACCTCGATGTCATCAAATGCGCGGACTGGATCATCGACCTCGGACCGGAGGGCGGGGAAAACGGCGGCAGCATCGTCGCGGAAGGCTCGCCGGAACAGATTGCCGGTGTAAGCACAAGCCACACGGGCCGCTTTCTCCGATCATTGCTCGACGAAGCGTGAGAAGATCAGAATACACAGCGTGAACAAACAGGAGTAGACATGACCAACAGGATCAGCTGGTTCGAAATCCCTGTCGAAGGCTTCGACAGGGCAAAGCGGTTCTACGAGAAACTGCTCGGCATCACCATCGAAGAGCAGGAAATCGGCGGGGCCCTGATGGGCTTTCTCGGAGACCGGAAGGAAGGCGTCACAGGCGCCATCGTCAAACACGAATGGTATCAGCCATCGCAGGACGGTGTGCTGATCTATCTCAATGCCGGTGAAGATCTCAATCCCATGCTCACACGCGCGGAGGTCGGTGGAGCACAGGTGCTCATGCCGAAAACAAAGATCTCCGATGAGGTCGGCTTCATGGCCGTGTTCCGCGACCCGGACGGCAACCGCATCGCCCTGCATTCACCCCAGTAACACGACAGCACGCGCATGCCATTTATCGGCGAACTCAGCGCCCTCCTGACGGCCTTTCTCTGGTCAGGGACTTCCATCGTCTTCACCGAGGCCACGACCCGTGTGGGTTCGATACAGGTCAACATCACGCGGTTGCTGATGGCACTGGTGATGCTGCTGCTCTCCATCCTCGTCCTGGGCCTTGATCTGCAGCTTTCTTCTACGCAGATCATGAATCTGACATGGAGCGGCATCGTGGGACTGGTCCTGGGAGACAGCTTCCTGTTCCGCGCGTTCAAGGATATCGGCGCACGCGTCTCCATGCTGATCATGTCACTCGTTCCCGGCTTCACCGCCGGCATGGCACTGGTTTTCCTCGGGGAATCACTGTCATTCCAGGCCGTGGCAGGCATGGTCGTCACCATGACCGGCGTGGGCATCGTGGTCCTCGATCGACGGCCCGCGGCTGCAGGAAAGTATCGCATCACGCCCAAAGGACTGCTTTTCGCTCTTCTGGGGGCGCTCGGACAGGCGTCCGGACTGATTTTCGCGAAACAGGCCTTCGTCGAAGCGCCCATACACGGCCTGGTCGCCACGACCGTGCGCATCGCCACGGCCGTTATCATCTTTCTGCCGATGGCCATGCTCTTCCGGTGGTATCGCAATCCCTTCAAGGTGTATGCCCGCGACAGGGCCGCGCTCGGGTACACAGCGACAGGGGCCGTGCTCGGTCCCTTCCTCGGCATCACGTTCAGCTTCATTGCGATCGCATTCACCGAAGTGGCCGTGGCTACGACCATCATGGCGCTGCCGCCCATCATCATGCTGCCCCTCGTCCGGTATTACTATCATGAACATCTGAGCATTCGTGCCATCGGCGGCGCCGTGCTTGCCGTGGCGGGTGTCGCCGTCCTCTTCCTTCGGTAAAACAGAAAAAGGAGCCTGTTACGGATCCCGACTGGCTGACATACCTGTTTCTCATCGCCGCAGGATTCATGGGCGGACTGGTGGATTCCATGGCAGGCGGCGGCGGACTGATCTCTCTGCCTTCCCTGCTGGCTGCCGGAGTACCCCCGCACATCGCACTGGCAACCAACAAGGTGCAGAGCGCCATCGGGACTTCGTTCAGCACACTGCGCTATATCCGCAGCGGCTACGTGCTGCTGCGCCTCGGCGTCCTCGGCTTTGTCGCCTCGTTCGCGGGCAGCTATGCCGGGGCGTATACCGTGCTCCGCGTGCCGGCATCCTCGCTCGATGCCATCATTCCCGTGCTGATCGTCGTCGTGGCTGCCGTGACCTTCCTTCGGAAGGATTTCGGCATCAGGGACGACAGCTCGCGCATGACGCGAACGCACTACCTGCTTGCCGCCGGCTTCGCATTCTGCATTGGCTTTTATGACGGGTTTTTCGGTCCGGGAACTGGTTCGTTTCTCGCGTTCGGCTTTGTTCTTTTCTTCCGCTTCGGCTTCCTGCGCGCGACTGCTCATGCGAAGCTGCTCAATCTCGCAAGTAATTATGCCGCCATCCTGGCTTTCGTCGTCGGTGGAGAACTGTACTGGCATATCGCGCTGCCCAAGGGGCTGGCAAACCCGTCGGGTGCCTGGACCGGAGCGGGTCTGGCCATCCGGGGCGGGAGCAAAGTCATCAAACCGGTATTCGGCGCCGTTCTGCTCGCATTGCTCCTGAAAATCGTGCTGTTCTGACCGCATCGGAGACCGCAGGCTACCTTGCTTGTTGCCCGACCAAGTGATATGTTGTTTTGCTC
>CAJXSA010000451.1 GCA_913060595.1 uncultured Ignavibacteria bacterium | reverse complement strand
TAATTGTCCGCAAACATCGGACGAATCGGGCGGTCGATCAGGCGTGCGGAAAGGACTTCCTTCTCGGAGGGTTTTCCTTCGCGCTTGAAGAAGCCACCGGGAATCTTCCCGGCAGCGGAGGTTTTTTCGCGGTATTCACAGCTCAGGGGAAAAAAATCTATCCCTTCTCGCGGGCCAGCAAGGACGACGGTGGCGAGAACCATTGTCTCACCATACGTGATCATCACTGCGCCGCTCGCCTGGCGGGCGAAACGGCCGGTTTCCATGGAGAGCGTTTTGCCGCCCAGATCCAGATGTTTTGTCGTTACCATAATCTTTCTATTCTCTCAATAAAATCCCTGTCAAAATCTGTCCGCTCTTATTTGCGGAGCTCGAGTTCCTTCACGATGGTGCGGTAGCGGTTGATGTCCACCTTCTGCAGGTACGCGAGAAGACGACGGCGCTTGCCAACCATCTTCAGCAGGCCGCGCCGGCTGTGATGGTCTTTCTTGTTGACCTCGAAATGCGAGGAAAGCTGATTGATGGTTTCGGTCAGAATGGCGATCTGAACCTCGGCTTTGCCGCTGTCCTTCTCGTGTGCTCCGAATTTCTGAACGAGTTCGTTCTTGCGTTCTTTTGTCAGAGGCATGGGATTCACTCCTTGGGAAATTTGAATTGTTCCTTGTTGTATTCTTCGTTGTTCTTTGCCAGCAGCTCTTTTGCGTAGGTGATGTCCGTGCGGATCTGCGCGGACAGCTGCTCTCTGTTCTCGAAGCGAATTTCATCACGGAGGCGGTCAAGCAGTGCGATATGCATTCTGCGTCCGTATAAATCGCCCGAAGTAATAAAAATATGAACTTCCACGGAAATATGCACCTGTTTTGATACCGTCGGACGACGTCCGATGTTCATGATGCCCTCGTGGATTTCATCGCCGATTTGCACCGCAACGATGTACACACCGTTTTTCGGCAGCAGTTTGTTCTCGGCGGACAGCTCGAGATTCGCGGTCGGAAAACCGATGGAACTGCCGATCCGCTCGCCGCGGGTGACGAGTCCGCTCATCGTGTACGGGCGTCCCAGGAAACGTGTGGCCTGGCGCACCCGTCCTTCGGTGAGCGCATTTCGTATGGCGGTGCTGGACACTTTGATGCCGTCGAGCAGCATTTCGCCCACCACCGTGACGTCGACCCCGCGTGCGGCACCGAAAGCCTGCAGCGCCGGCGCAGAACCGCTGCGTCCGCGTCCGAACGCGTGATCGATCCCGACGACGACATGCCGTGCATGCAGTTTCCGGACGATGTATTCTTCGAAAAACGTCTCCGCGTCCAGCATGCTGAGATCGCGGGTGAACGGCAGCACGATGCATGCGTCGAGTCCTGTGTCCGCGAGCAGCGCCATTCGCTCATCCATCGTCGTCAGCAGGTATGTCGGATCGCCGCGGCGGCCAATGACTTCTCGCGGATGCGGATCGAAGGTCAGAAGCACGGAGCGACCGTTCGCCGCACGGGCGGCATCCACGGTTCGCTGGATGATTTTCCGATGTCCGCGATGCACGCCGTCGAAGGTCCCGAGCGTCAGCGCGACACCGGCCCCCTGCGATACGTCCTCAGGAGTCCTGGCGACCAGCATCCGGTCTCTCCTTTTCCGCTGCGGCGTCTCCGCGGGCGGGCGCCTCTGCGACGATGGCGTCGATGGTCCAGGCTTCATCCGCGGTGAAATTCCCGATCGCGGTCCTGCGCAGTGCGGTCAGGTATGCGCCGCAGCCGACATCCTGTCCCACGTCATGCGCGAGCGTGCGAACGTACGTGCCTTTTGAGCAGATGACCCGGAACTGCAGATCGGGCATCGTGCCGCCGGTGATCTCAAAGCGATCGACCTGCACGGTGCGCGCCTTCCGTTCCACCTCCTGGCCCTTGCGGGCGAGAGAATACAGGCGCTTTCCGTCGACTTTCACCGCTGAGTACATCGGGGGAAGCTGCTCGATCTCGCCGGTATAGCGCTGTGCCGCGCTGCGCACGTCATCGATGCTGAGTCCGCCGACGGGCCTGTGCTGCTCCTCCGGGGTTTCCGCGTCATAGCTGGGTGTCACCGCACCGAGACGCATGCTCCCCTCATAATGCTTGACGAGCGCCTGAAAGGTATCAATGCGCCGGGTCATCGGTCCGGAGCAGAGTATCAGCAAACCGGTCGCCATCGGATCGAGCGTCCCTGCGTGACCCACTTTTTTCACACGGAGCGTGCCGCGCACTTTCTTGACGACATCGAACGATGTCCACCCCTTGGGTTTGTCGACCAGGAGGACGCCGCCTGCGGGCGCGCGGAACTGCTCGATGGTATTGAGGCCCTGCGATTCCGTCAACGCTGGTCTTCGTCCTCGTGGATTTTCCGGAAAAGCTCCTCGAGGCGCTCGACCTTGTCGAGCGTCTGGTCGATGTAGAAGCGCAGTTCGGGTGTGAATTTCAGACGGACGCTCTTCCCTACTGCCATGCGAATCGCCCGTGCGTGCTCGTCGAGAAAGCCAAGCACGTCCTCGTCGCTTTTCCCCGAGTGGAAATGGCTGACATAGACCTTGGCAATGCGCAGATCGGGTGTCACCATCACGTCTGTGACCGTCAAAAGACCGTAGCCCTCCGTTTCGATGTCCCTCGTGAGGGTCTCACTGATCTGCTGCTTGATCAGCTGCGCGACACGTTCGGTACGAATGGACATGCTTACTTCTGCGCCTGGTCCAGGGATCGTTTGACTTCCACCTGTTCGAACGCTTCGATCACG